>JASMKV010000330.1 GCA_030749035.1 Myxococcota bacterium
TGGCTTGGGAAAATGTTCTTCTGGCACGGGTTGGACATGCCCCGGGACCTAGGTCACTTTAGGGGGCAAACCCTGGGCAATATGGGCGCACCGGCCAATACAGATCTCAGTGAAGTCCTGCAAACTCCTACCATCGACGAAGTCATCGCCTATTCTCCATCATTTTATGACAACAGCAGCTTTAGAAGGCGCTGCCTGGCCCTATCGACAACCCGCAGCAATGGTGGCTCTCTCTGCTTTGGTTATACTGACCCAACGACCCGCAGTGGAGATATTGTTTTGCGTAGCCTGATTTCATCTCCACTGGAGCTTTTTAACGAACTTTTTGATTCGGGCAACACCGACGGCACACAAACCAATACCACACTTGTCGATCAGGTGTATGCAGACTATCAATCCTTGCGCAATCATCAACGCATAGGCGCGCAAGACAAGCAGCGTCTTGAGGCCCATCTCAATCGTCTTCAGGAGTTGCAAAACAGAATGACCGCTTTTAGTGGCTCCTGTGGTGAACTGGTTGCACCGGGTGAATTTCCCGCAATGAATGAATTGGATGCAGCGGGGCAAGCTGAATTTTACCACATCTATAACAGGGTTATCGTGGCAGCGATTGCCTGTGACAGCTGTCGGGTTTTTAGTCTCTCAACCCCGGTAGCCAATGGTTCTGGCAGTGGTGATGCACAGGACACCACCACCTGGCATGGCTGGTCACACAAATTTAACGAATATCAGCCTGAGCTGATTGCCCAAAACGCCTGGATTAATGAGCATATATTTCTCGATCTGGTGCAACAACTTGATGCGGTCGATGAAGGCAATGGTACAGCGCTCGATAACAGCCTGGTCATGAGAACCGATGCCCATTCTTTTACGGTGCACTGCGTGACCAATCTCTATGCGCTTTGCGCTGGTGGTTTAGGCGGTTATTTTAAGACCGACCGCTATATTGATTTTCGCGACCAAAACATCATCGATTCAGGATTGATTGCCGGCAACAAGCCTGGCTTTCTCTACAACCAATTCTTAGCCAATATCCTTTTGGCCATGGGCGTTCCCAAAGAAGAATTCGAATCTTATAATCGTCCCGGCCAAAAAGGTTATGGCGATCATACCTTTCTCTTACGGGAAGGCCCGGGGTCAAACAAGGATATCTACCGCCGGGACCGCTATTTGTCGCATATGGATAAACTCAGCGATGTCCTACCCTTGGTTCGAGGCTAAGGTGTTCGTGCTCTCTTGACTTCTGGCCAAGAGCATCTCAAATTCAGATTCATGGCAACAAAAATAAAGACAGGTGTGCCAGCCTATTGGCAGAAGGCAAAAAAGCATCTGCAAAAAAACGATGCGGTCATGGCAGAACTCATTCGTCGTTATGAAGAACCCCCGCTGCGTTCAAAGGGAAGACTCTTTGAAACGTTGGTACGCTCGATTGTCGGCCAGCAGATTTCTGCCAAAGCCGCCGATGCGATATGGGGGCGATTCGTCACCGCGGTTGGCGAGGTGACCCCTAAAAACATTCTGCGCAAAAGAGCACCAACCTTACGCAAGGTTGGTCTTTCTGAGCGCAAAGTCGAATACATTCAAGGCTTGGCGAAAGCTGGGGGACTGATACAAAATGAGCCATGGCAACAACTTTCTGATGCGGAAGTCAAAGACAAATTGATAGGCCTTAAAGGCATTGGCCCCTGGACGGTGAATATGGTGCTTATCTTCACGCTGCTTCGCCCGGATATTTTACCTCTTGGGGATATTGGTGTGATTCGTGGCATTGAGCGCCAATACGCCAAGGGTAAAAGACTCACGCCTGGAAAAATCGAAAAAATCACCGGGAGCTGGCGCCCCTATCGAACCGTGGGCGTCTGGTATATATGGCGCTCTTTAGATCCTGAGCCGGTGGAATATTAAGGTGCGGGCAAGGGTCTTGCACGAAGACCTCCTAAAGCTTAAGAGTTCATCGTCTTTACGCAATGCGCAAAAAGGTTTTTTATGTGGTTAGAAGCCAAACAACCCTTTGTCAAAAACATGGACTTAGACCGTTGGCCAAAGCTTCAAGAGCTGACCCCGGAATATCTCAAAGACCGCTACCCGCACGTACAAATCCCCGTCTATCACTCTGGCATCGAGCAAGGGCCCGTCGCCTATAAGAAACAATATTTGGCCGAATATATTGACGATATCCAAAGTGCGCAGAACCATACTCGCGATCCACAAGACATCTATTATTTGGGTGAAAGTCACGATTGGGTCGAAGCCTTAGAGATAAAACAAATCTTCACAGACTATATACGGCCATTATTACCGCGCCACGCATTTGCGCTGCAAACACCTTTCTGGCTGGGGCCAAAGGGTTCAAAGACCGGATTGCATGCCGAACCTGACGGCTGGAACTTTCTTTGCCAGTTTTATGGTGAAAAGGAAGTTGTTTTAGTTTCGCCGGCACATGCACACCTTATCCCGCGTTCCACACGCTTTGATGGCGGTGGCAAAACAGCCCTCATGGATATCTGGGCTCCAACACAAAGAGAAAACTCCCCGCTGCTTAAAGAGACACAACCTTTAGTCTTTCACCTCAAACCTGGAGACATTCTTTTTATTCCACGCTGGTGGTGGCACGCAGCGCGCAATACGACAACAAGCATTGCATTTTCTTATCGCGTTGAAACGATAGGCAGTACTTTTTTAAATATCCCGTCGCTTTGCTTAATCGCGCTGCACAACCTTGGGCTTTATAAAAACAACAATTGCACTTGCCACACTCCAGAATGAAAGGGCGTGGATAAATGCGCATCCAAACTCAAAGCGCATGCAGATGGTACCCCTATCAAACGCCAAGAACGCTTAGCAACACAGGGACCAACCAGACCTCCATCCCCGCACCGACACCGATGATCAGAATCGCACCGACAAAAAGAACCGTAAGATATTGGATAGTCTTGTCGACGGAGATATATTCATCATCCGCCCGGACAATGAGTCGTAAAAGCATGATGCCCGCCAGGGAGGCCATAATGTAGCCCATGGTTTCAAAAACCGTATGGCCAACAACACAACCAAAGATTTGCAGATAAGAAAGAACCGCCGCCTTGCCCGAAGCCGCATGCAACTGCGCATAATAGACAAAAACCACGCCCCATACCGAAGCATTCCAGCAGAGCACCAGCAGCGCCCCACCAAGTCGATAGAGCAAGGAAAGCACAAACGCCCCGCCGGCCACCGCCAAGTTGTTAAGCCAAATTTTCTCCAGGGGCAGCGCTTTGTAATTGGCGATGGACAAATCCAGACGACTCCCAAGCTGACTCTTAAAGCCATCTTTAAGCTCCGGCACAGAAAGTAAAAGTGCCCAAACACTAAAAGCAAGCAGCATCCCTAAAACAATCGCCAAAAGATTTCGCGCCAGTTGCACATCGGCTTTTGTGCGTTTTTTCGCCCGCATCCGTAATTCTTCAACATAGCCTTTGTTTTGTTCGACCAAAATATTAAAGGTGGGGATCAAACCAAGCACGCCAAAAAACACGCTGACAATGCCCATATGTTCGGCAAAAAATTTCGAAGCGATAAAAATACCTGCAAGGGTAAACGCAAAAGCGGCAATAAAAAGCTTCGGTGAAGACGTGACATTTTCACCATAGATGTCGGTTAAGACCCTAAAGGTTGTCGAATTGGTCGGCTCCTCGAAATGGAGGGTTTTTTCGTCGTCAAACTCGCCCAAAATATCCTACTTCGTCAGCGCAGCACCCAACAAGAGCATGCTTATGCATTAAAGGGTTCCCACCAGAAAAAGTCAAATAGACGGCTGATATAAGAGCGAAAGTGAAGCGACACCTGGATTTTGCCAAACAAAAGCTGTCCCAATCTCTAGCGACCTGATTCTTCTTCAGGCTCTTCCTCTGACTCCTCTTCGGGCGCCTTTTGTTTGTCTTTTTTCTTTGATTTTCGACTTTCACTTTGAGGCTCTTCCTCACTCTTTCGAGACTCTTGCCTATTCTCACTGCCCCCATCATTCTCACGGACCCCAATCGAGTCCTCTTCCGGTTCTTCCGAGTCAAGTTCAGGCTCAAGTTCAGGCTCGGGCTCAGGTTCGGGCTCGGGTTCAGGTTCGAGCTCAGGCTCGGGTTCAGATTCAGGTTCGGGTTCGGGTTCGGGCTCGGGCTCAGGTTCAGGTTCGGGCTCGGGTTCAGGTTCGGGCTCAGGTTCAGGTTCGGGCTCGGGTTCGGGTTCGGGTTCGGGTCCGGGCTGCCCATAGTCACCGGCACCATCTCCATCCCCATAAGGCGGAGTCATCTCATCCTCAGCCATGTCATCCTCAACCATGTCATCCTCAGCCATGACATCCTCAGGCATGTCATCCTCAACCATGTCATCCTCAGGCATCTCGTCATCAGGCGGAGTCATCTCATCCTCAGAATCTTCTCCCCAACCCTCCACATCAGGTTCTTCATCCGTCCCTTCTTCGGGCTCCATCTGCCTGCCCTCTAGTGCTGTCACACAAGCAGAACAGCTGCCTGTCTCCTTATTCGACTCTGTCCAAAATTCCCCTATGCTGCTTCGCGCATAACTCACGACACTGCTTTGCTGGTTAAGGAGCTTCGCTATCAGGCAACCTGTATGGCTTTCAAGCTCATTTATTTTTTCTTCAAATTCAGCAATAAACTCTTGCGTGCTCTGCATAAAGAAAATCTCATCGGCCCGTTGGCGACAATTGTCTAATTTGGTCGTAACCTTATCTCGGTTATTGGTGCGCTCTCCTTGCCTTTGCCACTTGCGACACTCTTTTTCATATTCTTCAATCTGAGTTAAGCCAGCCGTATTACCTCGAACAGTACTCGTCATGCTTATGACCTCATCAATCAACATATAGAGTTCATCACAGTCCATAGTACGACCTTCACACGCGAGAGCATCAACGTTCCACTCACACATACCGTTAGCCGCCTTCATCTCACAACACTGCGTAGCCGGAACGCTGCTGCAATCGCCTGGCTGCGATTGCCAACTTGGATTGCGTTGACAACAGCCGTCGTCGTAAAATCCATTCCCTTCTTCCTCCTCGCATTCAGTTCTGGTGGTGTTCGTGGTTTCTTCGCAATCAGTGCAGGCAAATTCTTCTGTCTCCTTCCAATTGTCATCATCAATCTCACTCAAAACCCATCGGGTGGAGGGAAGGCCGGCCTGTGTATCAATGCAATTACCTATTTCACATGTTTTGCAGCCCGCCGCTTCGCCTGTTCCTAAGCTTACTAAGCTACCTTCAACGCAGCCCACAAAGGGCATGTCGTGCCAGCTCGTATCAGCGCCGCAAATTTCTCTGTAAGTGGAGCAATCGGTAATCTTCACATGCACACCGGCGCCACCACTATTATTGCACGCGTCTATATCTGCAGGGGCGTTGCTGTTGTTGTCCCAATTGCTACAGCCATTGTCGCAAACCCACTCTACTTCGAGAAACCTTTTGTCACAATCACAAGCGAGTTCTTTCCCTGTGTATTCTGGTATGCACGTACCACCGGCGCAATCCGCATTGCACTCCTGTTCAAGTTGTTCTTTAAAGTTTTGCCATTGGTCACATTCTATGGCCGGATCAAGCTCTTCACCCGGCGTACATGGTCTACTATGATGCTCTTTAAAGTCATCGCACGTAAAAGCACAGAGTTCCGGGCTATCCTCGCACGGATTATTAGGCTCGCAAGAGCTACCCTGCTTCTCGGGGTCATCGGGGTTGTCGGGGTCGTCGAGGTCATCGGGGTTGTCGGGGTCATCGGGGTCGTCGGGGTCGTCTGGGTCGTCGCGGTCGTCGGGGTCGTCGGGG
>JASMKV010000331.1 GCA_030749035.1 Myxococcota bacterium
CTGCAGAGCTGCCGCTCCCCACTTGCAGATTGGCGGTCGTGGCAGACGCAGAAAGCAGGGGCTGGCCATTGTAGGTTGTGGTGGCTGAGATGCGATCGATTTCCGCATTCAGGGCTTGGAACTCCTGATCGAGGGCGGCGCGGTCACTATCGCTTAAACCACCGTTGGCTGCTTGCACCGCCAATTCCTGCTGGCGCGCCAGGATGCCACCAATGTTTCCCATGGCTCCTTCGGCGGTTTGAATCAGGCTGATGCCCGCATTGGCATTGTGTTCGGCGGCACTTAAGCCGCGTAATTCCGCCGCCAGTTTTGATGCAATGGCAAGATTGGCGGCATTATCGCTGGCGCTGTTGAGCTTGCGCCGGGTGGCAAGCCGCTCCATCGTGTTGTTGATGCGTTGTGTTGTTTGCTCAAGTGCGCGCTGCGCGGTGAGCGTCTGGGAAGACCCACTTACTTGAAAACCCATTTTTAACTCCTTGCCAGAGGAAGCGTTCTACAGTGTAGCATTTTTAAGAGCGTGGGAGCAATCCCTTAGCTGCAGGGACTTCGGTTTTTATGGGCTTGTTCTGGTACTTTCTTTTAACCTTTATTATAGTCCTGATATGCACAAGAGCCTATATGCGTTTATTTTTAGCCTTTTATGCGTTATGCAGATGGCTTGCGAACCCAGCAAAAGCTTTGAGATCGCCTTTGTCTACCCCCATAGCGAAGATCTACAATCGGAAGTCACACCCATTGAAGATGGTTCACGTTTGTTTTTCTCCATGCGTCAAACACACACAATTTTGGCCGAGGGGGACTTTGGGAGTCAATCGATAGCCCATCTTGAAAATCTGACGAAGCCTGGAGAACCCTGGCGCTTTTATTTCTCTCAAGGTACCGAAGTTGCATCTAAGGTTGTTGGTGCATCCCGTTTGTGGCGACCCAGGCCTAAGGCCCCTGTTTTCGATACAGTGCTGCTGACCCCTGAAAATACCTTGGCGGCTTACGCACAGAATATAACGGTTTTAAATACCACGACTTTAAGCGATGAGGACCGCTGGTCATTGATTAAAATAAACGATGCGAATGTGGAGATGCGTCTGTCTTTGCGTTGGTTAAATGACACGCTTGTGTTGATTGCAGAGACGGACAAGCAGAGTGATGAAGAAGCCTATACGCTCAATCTTTATGTGCAACGCAATGCGGATTTGGGCGTGGAAACACTGACATTGGTTGAAGGCGAGGAACCGCCCGAGCACAACGCCATTCTTGATGTGCAAACAAGCAACGATAACGGAACATTAACCTTTTATGTGGCTTTGAATTTGGTCGGTGAGGGCATCATCAGCCATCTTGAACAAGAGTCCTTAGCTGATAAAGGTGTGAATTCAGGCAAGCGCCACGCGAATCATGTCTTGCTTGGGCTCGAGCTTAAAGAGGGTGACACCACGCATTTTTCCTGGCCAATAAGTTTTGCCGGGGAAACTCCTGAAGCAACGGCGCTGGGTTCTGTTTTACTTTTTCCGCCGTTTTTGGATGCGGTTAAGAGAAGCGAGGAAGAAGTGCTTTTGGCTGACGTTGCTGGGGATACCAGATACCCGTCTTTGCAGATCAATTGTGGCTCTGCATTTGATGCGCAAGCGACACTTAGAGTTCGGCACGATACAACAACACTCGCTTTAGGGTTAAGTGTGAACGACACGGCAGTGGTCGTCGCAGACAATGGTGCTTTAGAGAAGAGTGACGGTGCAAGTTTTTATGTTGCCACGAGTAACGATGTGAGTGCTGCGGCCAATATTTCCCGCGTTGATGTGTCAGCGCCTTTTGATAAATCGACCTGCGCCACGGAGCTTGCGCCCATTTATATCGATGGCGACTGGAACCGTGATACCGAGGACACCCTTTTACCGGCACAAGCCCATGTCTCCCGTTGCTCCACCGATACCGGCTACACGCTTAACATCGGGCTGCCATTATACGCCTTTGAAAACACGAGCCACCGCACCTTACTCGCATTTGATGTTGTTTTGCACAGCATGGCAGATGGGAATGAAAATGCCATGCGCTGTTCTTTGCAAGGGGAGCAAGACAATAAGACCCCTTTAAAGACAGAAGGTCTAGGTGAGATAAGACTTTTTCAGGTGAATTAAACTGGCATCAGGCTTATGGGCACAAAGGATAGCCAATGATACCGTGGTTGAAAGTGCCAAAATAGATATAATCATTGTAGACCGAAGAATGGTTGAAATAGTCGCTGGTGAGTTCAAAGGGTTGAAATTTTAAGCCCATACGAATGTTATTGATATTGCTAATGTCAATAACTCTTGCATGGGAACCATAGACAACATTTGGATCCGTTGCGAAAAAATAGATATAATTATTCTTTAGTTCAGCCGATTCAAATTCAGTCCCGATTTCAAAGGCGGCAACTTGTTCTGGCGCTGTCGCTGCAGGTTGATTTAAAATCAATAGAATATGGTTGTCACTGTCACTTTGCGTTGTTCTGTCGAAGACATAAATATGATCTGCATCGCTAAAGATGATGTCGGCGGATGCGGGGCTCGAGTTATGCGTTAGGCTTAATTCGAACTCAGATGTGGGTTGTGTCATATCGCTGACATTAAATATTTCGATGCCGTTGCTGCCGCGCGCTACATAGAGTCGGTCGCCGTGTAAATACAGGTCTTGCGCAGTACCGGTCTTCAGGGAAATGCTTTGTGCTAAAGTGGTGTTGCTCACATCGCTGATATCAATAAGGTGAATAGATGTGCCTCCTTTGGTGAATAGATAGGGTGCACGAATGGCGGCCAATTCGTTGCCACTGTTGGCGGGCCAGGTGGGGATAAAAAATTCCGGTTCTACAGGATCGGCAAAATTGACCACATATTTTCGAGTTGTCTCAAACGCATAGTGTTGAAAGAAGAGATATTGGTCCTCTTTTTCTATCTGCATGCCAGAGATTTCATCGGTGAGCGAAAGCGTGGTGAGATCGTCGGGTTCGATTTGAATTAGGGCCAGCCGATCGCCGTGTGAGTTGTTTTTTATGGGGGCAAACATGATGTTGCCATAGAAGCTTAAGTTGTAAGTCCGGTCCTCTGCTTGGAGTTGTTCCAGAGTGTGAATCGGGGGAAGATCCAGTTGAGGACTTAAAGGGGTTGTAATGTCAATGCCCTGCGGTCCCAAACGCGTGTTTTGAAAAAGCTCGTCGCCATCACTTTTGAGCCACCACATAAGCGATAAACCTGAGTCTAATTCGAATGTCGAATGTGGCTCTATTGTTACGGGCGTTTCAGGGCAGTCGACTGGGGTTTCAAGTACGTTTAAGTTATAGATGCTAAGAGGCTCAGATATCGTCGCCCCATAAAGCACACCCTGACTTTCCGCCACAGTCAAAGCTGAATTTTGAGTTTCATAGAGCAAACAGATATCGTTAAAGTTTTCGACATCATAGAGGTGTGCCCCCAAGGAACCCAGGCCACTGGCGATCAACCAGTCTTGATGTTTTATCAAAGTGCTTGTGACCATTGAACTTAAGCTGAGCCCATGTGCGAAGGTTTTCTGAGCGTTTAAAGTATCATTGGAGTATTCAAGCAGATGAATGTTTTGGTTTGTGATGGTATAGA
>JASMKV010000332.1 GCA_030749035.1 Myxococcota bacterium
AGGTCTATAGTGTGACAATGCCGGAGACCAAGGAGACCCGACAAACCTACTCAAGACAGGATGCCGAATCCTGGAAAGATGCCACCGGCATGGATTATCAAACCATCATCCAAAGCGTCGATAGACCCGAATTTCGCTATAGGCTTTGGTCGATACAAGATAATCCCATTTTATATTATTTTTATTTCTTTAATGCGGCACTTAAGGCTCGAGCCTCGACGATGCACAGCTTCAGCGCAGCGCCAATTTCAATCGGTTCATTTAAGGACTAAATTTCAATCTGAAGTCTGCCGGCGCTCTTCTTTATCAAGATGTACCGAGTCCATCGATGGTCAAAGGGGCCAGTTCGAAGGTCTCTTCACATATATTGAATGCGGCCTTGATCTCCGAGCGAATACCATACACGGCTCGATTGTGATGCAAACTGGCGATATGGATCTGCATATCATTGCGTCGGCCATCGGCTATCGGCCACTCACCTACTCGACTAAGCGTCTCTGCTCCTGAACCCGCAGATACGCAAGTCTCCGTATTGGCTCGCACGGTTATCGGCCACTCACCTTGTATCGACTAGCTTTCGGCGTGCCCTTGCGGCCACTTACCTATTCGACTACAAGTTTTTTGCTCCTTCACCCGCAAAAAACTTAAGTCTCACTTACGGTTCGCACCTCAACCAGTCTCACAACGGTTCGCACACCTACTCGACTAAGCGTCTCTGCTCCTGAACCCGCAGATACGCAAGTCTCCGTATTGGCTCGTACGGTTATCGGCCATCGGCCCTTCCGACAAAACGATAGCTCTTGCTCCTCGCAGCGCCTCGACATAAGCTACTTGCATGACAAAGCCGGGACATTCATTTGTAGGTCATTCGGTTAACCGGGTAGATGGTCACGCCAAGGTAAGCGGGCGAGCCATATATGTCGACGACATCAGCATGCCGGGCATGCTGCATGGCCGGACAGTACGTTCGAAAGTCGCCCACGGTACCCTTAAAGATATTGTCTTTGATGCGGCCTTTGATTGGAGTGATATCACAACGGTTACGGCCAAAGACATCACGGGACCAAACTTTGTCGCCCTGATGGAGGAAGATCAGCCTGCTTTGGTGCCCATGGGCGGCAAGATTATGCATCACGATGAACCGGTGGCTTTGATCTGTGGTCCGGATAAGTCAAAGGTTGATGCGGCGATGGCACATATTGACCAGCAAGTCGATGAGCTGCCGGCCGTATTAAGTATCGACGAATCCCGCGCCGCAAACACTTTGCTTTATGGGGATGATAATATTTTCAAAGCCTACACTTTGGAAAAGGGTGAAGGGCTGGATGAGGCCTTTGCGGCGGCTGACCATATTGTCGAAGGCGAATATTTCACCGGCGCTCAGGAACAAATGTATATCGAAACCCAGGGAATGATTGCCCATTGGCAGGACGAGAGCTTGCACATTACCGGTTCGATGCAGTGTCCCTATTATATTCACAATGCGATGAAGAGCCTTTTTGGCCTTGAGGACGAAGCGGTTGTTATTTCCCAAGCGGTCACCGGTGGTGGCTTTGGCGGCAAGGAGGAGTACCCGTCGATGCTGGCGGCTCATGTGGCGCTCTTGGCGAAAAAAGCAGGGGCTCCGGTTAAGATCATCTATGACCGCTCTGAGGATGTGGCGGCGACAACCAAGCGGCATCCTTGTTTGGTGAAACATCGTTTAGGGCTGAACGCCCATGGCGAGATTGTTGCGGCGGATGTGGATATTACCTTTGATGGGGGCGCCTATGTGACGCTCTCGCCGGTGGTTCTCTCGCGTGGCGTGCTGCATTCGATTGGTCCCTATAAATGTCCAACTTTGCGGGTGGTGGGGCGTATGATGGCCACCAATACGCCGCCCCATGGAGCCTATCGTGGCTTTGGGGCGCCGCAAACGACTTTTGCTTATGAGCGTCAAATCGATAAGGCGGCCCGAGTTTTGGGTATGGACCCGGTCGAGTTTCGCCTGCGCAATCGTTTGAATTTAGGCGATGAAACCGCAACCGGACAAATTTTAAAGAACTCGGTGGCCAGCGAAAAAGTCGTGCGCGAGGTGATGGCTCAGGCAGAGAAAGAGCCGCCGAACGATATTTGCATGCCCAAAGCGGTACAGGATGTTAAGCGCGGTAGAGGCTTTGCCCTCTATTATCATGGGGCCGGTTTTACGGGCAGCGGTGAGGATCGATTAAAGGGCCGAGTGGCTGTGGCGGTGAACAAGCAGGGCGAGTTTGAAGTGCGCTCCGCATCCACCGATATTGGCCAAGGTGCTTTTACAATTTTTACGCAGATTGCGGCCACCACTTTGGGGGTCGATGTCGCAAACGTCAAAGTGGTTCAGCCGAACACAAAAATGGTTCCAGACAGTGGCCCAACGGTTGCTTCGAGAACCTGTATGGTGGTCGGTGGTATTGTTGAACAAGCAGCGAACGGTTTAAAAGAAAAGCTGCAAGCTTATGGCGAGAGTAAAGGCTTGGATTGTGGTGATGTCCTGGCTTTGGCAGAGGCTCACGCAAAGGATGTGGGCGAACTGGCTTTTGAAACCACCTACAAATCGCCACCAGGCATTCATTTTGACGACCAAACCTATCGGGGGGATGCCTACCCCTGTTATGGCTGGGCGGCCTGTTTGGTGGATGTGGCGGTGGACCCGGATACCTACGAGGTCACCGTCGAGCGCTGTATTCATGCGGTGGATGTGGGCAAGGCGGTGCATCCGATCATCGTTAAAGGTCAAATTGAAGGCGGCACCATGCAGGCGTTGGGTTGGGCGCTCTGGGAGAGTGTGCTCTACAAGAATGGCAAGGTGATGAATCCATCGATGACCGACTGTATTATCCCCACGGCGATGGAAGCGCCAGAACTCGAAACGATTATCGTCGAAGAGCCCTATCCGCATGGACCTCATGGGGCCAAAGGGGTAGGCGAAATTCCGATGGATGGGCCGGCAGCGGCGGTGGCCAATGCCTTGCAAGATGCGTTGGGCAAGTCATTTGATGTGGTGCCGATGTTGCCCGAGACCATCGCAGAGGTTTTAAAGGGAGGGCCTGCATGAAAATCGATTTTACCCTTAACGGTGAACAACGCGAAATCGATGTGACACCGATGAGCCGCTTGTTGGATGTCTTACGTTGTGATTTTGAATTAACCGGTTCAAAAGAAGGCTGCGGTGAAGGCGAATGTGGTGCCTGCACGGTGTTTGTTGACGGTAAAGCAGTCAACTCCTGCCTTATTCCAGTGGCACAAATGCAGGGGCGGGAAGTACGCACGGTTGAAAGTTTAGCCTCGAATGAGATGCTCAGCGATGTACAGCAAGCTTTGATCAAGTTTGGTGGTACCCAATGTGGCATCTGTACGCCGGGAATCGCGATGATGGCGAGTGCGGCACTTGAAGCTGAGCCAAACGCATCGCGCGCCCGCATGCGTGAATTGATGGCGGGCAATTTGTGTCGCTGTACCGGTTATCAGCTGATTATTGACGCGGTGATTTCGGCGGCGGAGGCAAGACGACGCCATGGCTGATTTTTTACAACCTCAAACTTTGCATGCAGCGCTCGAAGCGCGGGCAGCGCATCCGGATTATTTGCCGATTGCAGGTTGTACCGATGTGATGGTGGGTTTCTCCCATCAAGCACAGCCCACGGGGTTTATTGATCTCTTCGGCTTAGCGGAAATTCAGGGGATTTGTGCCGATGATGGGCATATTTCGATTGGTGCAGCAACAACCTATGGTGATATTCTTAAAGATCCACTTGTTTACGAGAGCTTTCCTGTTTTAAGCGAAGCGATCCGCGAAATTGGTGCGGTGCAAATTCAGGAACGCGGCACTCTGGGCGGCAATTTGGGAACCTGCTCACCGGTAGGCGATACCTTGCCGGTTTTGTTGGCACTGGATGCGCAGGTGCATGTGGCTTCGAGCAAGCGCGGCTCAAGGCTGGTGCCGATCAATGATTTTATTGTGGGTTATCGCAAGAATGCGCTGGCGGAAGATGAATTGATTGTTGAAATCAAAATGCCTTTAGCGCCAGAGGGCACACAACAATACTGGCGAAAAGTGGGCACCCGTCGGGCACAATCCATTTCAAAACTGATGATGTGTGTGGTGGGGCGCTTGAACGGCAAAGACGTGGAGCATATCCGTATTGCTTTAGGGGCCGTTGCGGCAGCACCGATGAGAGTGGAGAAAACCGAAGCAGTTTTGGCAGGGCAAGCGTTGCATGAAGAGACCATTTTGGCCGCACAAGATACCCTGGCCAGTGAAATTACACCCATCGACGATGTGCGTTCGAGTGCCGTTTATCGTAAGGAAGTGGCGTGTAATTTGCTCGGTCGCTTTTTAAACGATTTGGGTGGGGCGTAGACGTGCCTTATACGGCTTTGCACAAAATACGTTTCGATGATGTGGATGGGGCGGGGATTGTCTATTACCCGCATTTTTTTCACTTATGTCATGCAACCTTTGAAGACTTTTTTGATGACGAGGCGCCTTATTCCTACCCGGAATTGATTGTTGAAAAACGACACGGCTTTCCGACGGTTAATATTAAAAGTGATTTTTCATCGCCCCTTAAATATGGTGATTCGGTGATTGTTCAGATGGGGGTCGATAAGCTTGGTAAGAGCTCGGTCACCCTGGAATTTTCAGTTCTGCGGCAAAATGATGATCATTGTTGCTTTCAGGCACAGATTACGACGGTTTTTATGGATTTAGATACGCAAAAAGCGGTTGAACTTCCCGACGAATTGCGGTCAATATTTGCCAGAATAGCAAAGGATTAAACGAAGTCTTTAAACACTTTAATGAGGATAACATATTATGGCTTATGGTTTTAAAGAATGGTGTGAGGAGCGGTCATTGGATGCGGATACATTATCCGGCCAAGAGGCTTGGGACGGTGCGCTCACCTTGGCGCTTGATATTTTTGAGAATGAAAAATTACCTCGTGCCGGTTGGAATAAAGTTGATCCCAAAATTGTTGAGGATAAATTGAAAAAGATGTTGTCGAAAAAGCCTGGCAAAAAGAAGGCCGAAAAAGAGGCTGAACCTGAAGAGCCAGCGGAAGCAGCGGAAGCTTAGGGGATTCAAGTGAGTACACAAGGCCTCGCCCCGTCACCGACAGAAGTTGAGCTGACCTCAGCCGAAGAAATTCTCAAAGTCACCTGGGATGACGGGCATCAGAGTGTCTTTTCGCTGACCTATATCCGCGGCTTTTGTCCATGCGCCGAGTGTCAGGGGCACAGTGCGGGGGACTGGACTTATATCACGACCGAAAGTGCGCCTGTTCTTGTTGGTATTGAAGAAGTGGGCAACTATGCCATTTCCTTGCGCTGGCAAGATGGCCACGAAACGGGCATTTACTCCTGGGAAGTGTTGCGGGAATTATGCCCCTGTAAGGATTGTCAGGAATTGCAGGGCTCCAAGCATGCCATGCATCAGATGCCGGGGACACATTAATTTTTTTTAGCCACAATAATCAAAAGCCGTACAGCAATATTCTTCCTGACTATCGTATTCGTCAGGAAAGTTCTGACCCATATCATCCCCAGAGACGCATGACGGATAGGCTGGGCAGAAGTTGTTGCCACTGATGTTAAAGAAGCTGCTCTGGTCATAATTGCCGCTGTAGATGTCTGTGCCGCCCGAACAGATGGTGCCAGGCACGCTGCCGCTTAAATTATTGTCAGCGACAAGAAATCGGTCAAGGGTCGGGATGCTCATCTCAGGGATGACACCGCTCCAGCCCTGGCTGTTACATTGCACCTTATCAAGCTGGCCGTTGCTGCCATTGCCATCGAGGCTTTCCCAGGTCAGACACTCTAAGGAGGCGATTGTTTGCTTTTGGCTAAGGTCTAAGCCTTCATCGGCAATCTCCATGCCGCCGACCAGATGGGCG
>JASMKV010000333.1 GCA_030749035.1 Myxococcota bacterium
GGCTTTTAAGTGACTCGGCAACACCGCATCGAAACCCTCAAGGTCGGGGTTGCCAAGATTGACGGTGAGGGGATTTAGCGCACTGAACTCTTGATCATCAGCGCCTAAGCTATACCGAAGCGCAGTGCATTTGCCCTTGTCGTAAACGCAGGCAATGTCCACATGCTCGAGCCAGTAATAACGCGTGGCTTCAGCCAGTGCCTCAACCTCCGCCTGGGCTTTTTGTGAGCTCATATAGAGGCCAAAATCGGCCACCCGAGTCAGAGAGACGCTGCCTAAAATGGCGATAATCGCCAAGACCACACCTATCTCGATGAGTGTAAAACCTGAATTTTTCTTATTTCCAATGAGCTGCAACGAAATCGTTTCGGGCATCAAACACCTGCCTTGCATTTCACTGGGGGCACCGCGCCATTATAACCAATAGGATATGATTTGAACATCCTATAAAAGGTTTTCTTTTCCCTTAGGCATAGAAAGCTGGCGAGAAAACCCGCTAAACTTTTGCTTTTCCCTGAAAACCCCTTTAATCTTAAGCAGATGCGCAACCGTACGCTGCTTATTATTGTCACCCTGGCCGCCTTGCTGCGTTTTAGCCTGGTGTTTATGGCGGCCCATTTTTCTGGCGAAATGCATATTTTTCTGCCGGACTCGCCCTCCTACGTGGAGCCGGCCTTAAGTCTGATGGAAGAAGGCAGCTTCGCCAGCGCCGGTGAGGCTGAAATCATTCGCACCCCCGGCTATCCCTTGCTTCTGGCCGTCGCCGAGTTTCTTGGCGGCATCGAAAGCGTCATTATCCCCTTACAGATTTTGCTCTCTCTGCTCACTCTGCTTGCCGTCTATGGGATAACGCTTACGCTCTTTAAGGAAAAATCGATTGCTCTAAGTGCTGCGGCGCTCTACGCCATCGAGCCCCAAGCCATCTATTTTTCGCATGTGGTTTTAAGCGAAACCCTCTTCACCGCGCTTTTGCTGCTGGGACTCTTTTGTTTTGTGCGCTGGCAAGAATCGCTGCGGCCTGGCGAACTCTTTGGCGCCATGCTTTTGTTTTGCGCTGCAGCGTACACGCGCCCCATCGGACTCTTTATTCCTTTTCTCCTGCTTGGCCTTGCCTTCTGGCAGCAAAAAGAAGCACGGCGCAGTCTGGTGGCTGCCTGCTTGCTCTGCCTTTGTCTTATTGGTGCCTGGAATATGCGCAACCACCGAGTGAGCGGCTACAGCGGCTTTTCCGCCGTTACCGATATCAATCTCTATGCCTATCAGGGTGCCGCCATCGCTGCCCAGAACGAAGGCAAACCTTATGCGCAAATGCAGCAGGCGTTTTTGCAAAACGCCGAGCAGATCGCAGGAAAAAATGAACGCTATGGCTGGATGCGCAGCGAGGGCTTGCGGCTTATAGGGGAAAACTTTTTTTCTTACTCCTTGATGCATATCAAAGGCATGGCCCGCACCCTCGTTGACCCTGGTGCCACCGATTATCTGAAATTCTTTGGCGCCTATCCGGCCAGAGGCGGGCTTTTAACCTATGCCCTCGACCATGGACTCATGGCGACCTTAAAGCATCTCCTCGAAAATAAACCCGGGCTCTTTTGGAGTAACGTCCTTTGTGGACTCCTTTTAGGACTTTATTATCTGCTGGCACTTTTGGGATTTAAAGAAACCTTGGGCAGCAACAAAATACTCTGCTTATTGCTTGTTGGGCTCTGCTGCTATTTTTGGACTCTCTCCGGTGGACCGATCAGCCTGCACCGGTTTCGCCACCCGATAATGCCCTTGCTCTGTATTTTTGCTGGGCCGGTATTGGGGAGGGTTTGGCAGCTTAAACGAGCCCTTGCCCCTTAAACACCACCACATTCTCCGCTGGGAAACTCACCTGCCAGTCAAAGAATTGGGCAATCCACTCCATGGTTTTGGCCGAATAAAAGACAATATGGGTATCATCGTGCGGATAGTGCCAATCGGCAAAATCATCCCAGGAATCGAGCATCCCGGTCATGATGCCGAGCACCCCTTGGATTTTAAGGAGTTTTGCGAAGGTTTTAAACTCGTCTAAAGGATGGGCAAAGTGCTCAATGGCTTCGCTGCAGGTGATGAAATCATACTCCGCACTAAGGACGGCCTTATCCGGTGCAAAAAATGGGTCGTAAACGCATATATCATAGCCGGCCTCCCCTATCATCGCAGCCAAAGCTGGTCCCGGACCGCAGCCATAATCAAGGCCCACAGCGCCAGCTTGCAGCTGCGGTTCTAAAACATCCCAAAGTCGCGACAGAAATGCCCGATAGACCGCATCCTCAACATTGTTGTTGTGCTGGCTATAACGGGCTTTTTCTAGAGAAGCTTCAAGATGAAACTCTGGGGGCACAAAAACCAAATCACAAACCGGGCAGTGCAGATAATCGCGCTGCAGGTTCTTGCGGGTGCTGCGATAAAGTAACTCGCTCTCTTGTGCTGAGCATAGAGGACAGGGAGATGGCATGAGATGGATTGTGCCATGGATTTAAAGGAGATGGAATAAGGGGTTATGACCGATGGCCGATGGCCGTGCGAGCCA
>JASMKV010000334.1 GCA_030749035.1 Myxococcota bacterium
ATTATCACAACCTTGGCAGAGATAGCAGGCTTTGACGGGGGTGCGTTGATTTTCACTGTAACCAAAATTAACGGTGATGCAGACATCGTGTGCATCTGCGGTTTGTCCACAGGCACCTAAGGGGTCACATTTTTCTTTGCAGGTCCAGTCGCCAGCGCCATTTTTCTGAACGCATATTTGTTCACTGCCACAATCAGGATCGCACTCATCACCTAAATCAGGCTGACAGAGCATGGTGTAGTTGCTCAGGCTGTTGTCGTTTGACCAATTCACACAGATTTCATCATTGCTGCAGCCGTTACCGTTGTCGCAGGTCCAATCAAAAAGTTCATCGTTCGCATCGGTACAATTTAAAGTGTCCAGCAGGGTCAGATAATCATTGGAATTGACATCCGTGGCATAACAATAGCTGTCTGCTCCACATGTTTGCGCGCAGCTGACACAGGCATGAGAGAGTTGAGGTGTGTTTTCAATATGGGTTTGAACAACCAGGCAGCGGCCTTGCGCCCTATCGCCAGAGTCGACGTCACAAAAGCCACCATTGTGCGGTGCAAAGCAGGATGGCACACATGCCCAGATCTCGTCGTCGCTGTCGATCTCCACGCAAACGTCGTCAGCATCTGCGCAGGGGTCCGTCCGACAATCGTCGCCACTTCCTTGCGATGCACATTGGCCTTGGCTGGAGTCGCAATAGCCCGAAGCACATTGATGGCCGTCGCTGCAATCCATCCCATCGTTTAAGGCACACCAGTATTCGCCTGAGCTGCCTCCTGGGTTCTCGACGCATGTTTTATTGGCAGCGCATTGCGGGTCGCACTTTTCTTCATTTTCGCCTTCGCCTTCACCTTCGCCTTCACCTTCACCTTCACCTTCACCTTCACCTTCGCCCGTGTCCGCAGGCACGCCTGAGCAAATGCTGTTTTGGGCTTCTGGATCGAAGACACAATGGCTTTTTTGTCTTGCGCAGGGCGGTGTACAGTTGCCCGGGGAAGCTTTTAAGCAGCGACCATTGTCGCCGTTTTGGGCACCGGCGCAGTAATAGTTTTCGCTCTTTAAGCAGTTATCGTGGGTTCTGCAGGAGAACACCTCGTTTTCGTCGTTAAAATCGGGCACATCGACGACGCAGGCGCCCAAAGGGAATAACAAGAGGCAAGTGATAAATAGATAACGCATGGGGGCCTTATGCCTTTGAGAAAAATAAAGTGCAAGTACTTGAAATTACTTTCAATCAGACTTTTAGACGCCGCGGATTGCTCTTTTATTCGTCAAAAGAACCGCTCAGGTTTCTCTTGAAGGATTAGGGGCTTAAGCTTTCTGCGTCGTGACACATCATATAGATGTTGCCCACGGCTGCAAGCGAATTCGAGCCGGCCAGGGGTAGGTGGTAGGAGGCGATACAGAGGCGAATGCCATCGGCAGCCAGCCGTAGATCTTGGACACCGGTGGCGCTGATGGGCGGCGTGTCGAGAGAATCACCAAGAGCGGCATAAGCGGTGGGGTGCTCTGGGCTGGTATCTGGCCATGTGACACGTAGGGCACGGCCGCTGAGTTTTGCTGCCACGTCTTCCGAGGTGGTGTTGTTATAGTCGCAGGCAACACCACTGCTCTGGTCGCAGAGGCGCCAGCCGAGATAAAAATGATTGTCGTTGAGCCAATCGCCAACAATCTGCGGCTGGTCATGCGTATTGTTATCAATGTTTCCGATATATCCAGGAGCCTGTGTATGGAAGCTGATGGTTTTCCAGCTGAAGCTATCATTCTCCTCATGCAAGCGCGCCAGTTTAATATCACGCACCGGGTTTTCCCCAAGATGATGCCAGGCGACAATGGGCACGGGGCCACTGCTGTTTTTCATAAAACTGATTTGTGGCGCGATGAGTGTGTCCTGGCCGAGTTGATCGATGCCCAGAAGGTTGGATTCCCAACAAGAGTCCTGAGCACCGACATCGTCGTTCATCGCAAATTTGAGATTGCCCGCATCATGGCGCCAAACAAGCAAAACGATCTTGCCTATCGCCTGTATGGCGATGTCGGCAGCGAAGTTTGCGTCGCTGTCGCCCCATCGAGCAGCGGGACTATTATCACACCAGCTGACATCAGACCACGCTCCGGCGCCGTTTGAGGTCTGCGTTTTAACGTCCAGAACGCCGCTGCCATTGACCCAAGCGACCCAGGCATGATGCGTGTCATTCTCATTCTCCGTCACCTTCAAGGCAGCAAGGACCGGTCGGGTTTTAATTGTGGTTGCGGAGGGATACGCCAATATTTCTTCATCTTGACCATCTTGTTGCACGACAATGCTGTAGGTGCTTGGGTCAGTCCCATTATCATAATTATAGGCCGCGATGGCACTGCCATTGTGCACGACCACATCGACAAAGAGCGCTTTATCGCCGTGTGGAACTTCTTGCCAAAGAAACTCGCTGTTGTAGACTTTCGCCCGGACAATATCGTTGTCATTCTCTTTTGCGCCATAGCCAATCACCGGATGGGAATTGCTGGTCAAAGAAAGGCTCAATGGCCCAAGGCCATCGTTGACAAAGTCTGTTTGGTCGCTCAAATCAATCGCATGCCAATCTGGCTTGCTTGCAGCACAGGTGCCCCCGTCGCAATAAAAACTGCCGGCACATTGGTAGTTATGGCCACAGCCGGTGCTGGTAGCAGGATACAAGCAAGCATAGCCTGTCTCTTGCGTATAGGGCCCAAAATCCCCAAACTGCGAGCAGTTTAGGTTTTCAGCATCGTTGCAATCGGTATGCTCTCCTTCATCACAATCGCCACCTATGGTTGAGAGGGGCAGGCATGCGCCCAGGATACAGCTCTCACCATTTTCGCCACAGTTGTTATTCGCGCTGCAGCTTATGGCGCAGGTCGAGGTTGTTTGATCAATAACACGACAAGCCCCGGACACACATTGTTCTCCACCTACTTCAGAATCGCAGGCCTCTTCGTCATCAATCAAGCATCGATGGCTACCATCACTCATCTGGTTACAACTCCGGTTGCCGTCGCAATCGCCGCTGTCACCACTGTTGTCTGCTAAGCTGTCGCATTCTTCTAAGACATCAGCGTTTTCGGCACAGGTTCCGTTAATGCAGGTCAAAACGCACCAATCATTGTTTTGCCCGCAACCCGTTGTTCCTGTGACCCCTAAACAGCGAAAATCACCGCTTCCTGGCTCCCCTGAGCAAGTAAAGTTGTCTTCACAATCGTCCATATCGCCATTGCTATCGCCTTCATCGCAGGGACCATCAAAGCCTTGTTTGTTTTGGCACAAGTCATTGATGCAGCTTTGATCCGCGCCGCACTCGCCATTATCGGTGCAGGGGGTCTGCGGATCTTCGCAGTTGTAGCCATTGTCATTTTGCCAGGTGTTTGTTTCGTTCCAGTAATCGATCTCTTCATTGTCAAGCGAGCACTTTTGATCTCCTTCGCTGCAATCTTGACAGGTGTAGCAGGCTTTCACGGGCGTTCTTTGCAGCCATCCGACTCCCCAGTTGACGGTGAGGCAGGTTTGATCGTTGTTGGTGCAGTTGTCGTTTTCGTCGCAGGCCAGCATGCATCCCCAATCCGACTCGGATGAGGCTGGATCATTCTTCCGCACACATCTCTCATTTTCACCACATCCGCCACAGTCATCTTCGACCTTGGGCTGGCATATGGAGTCATGGTCGATGTTGCTGCCGTTTTGCGACCAATCGACGCAGATGTCGCCATCACCACAGGTGTTGTCATCCGAGGTACAGTCCCAGGGAAGTTCGCTGTGGCAGTCGATGGCATTGCGCACCGTCTCGTAGGAACCCCCTTGCTCGTCTGCAGTGGGCGAAAGATAGCAGTAGGTGTCGTCGCCACTACAGTCATCTGTGCATTTGACGCAAACATGGTCAGAGGTGTTATAACAAGATGAAGCATCAGTGTCGTCTTCACAGAACCAAATATATTCTACAGCAGCACAGTAACCGTTGGCATGATTTCCGTCGGTAAGGCAAAATCCACCGTTATCCGATAAATTACAGAAAGTGGTCGCAACGCATTCGTATTTGTCGTTGGCCTCATCAACACGAATGCATAGCTCGCCATTGTTGTAGTCGCAGCCACCGCTGCGGCAGTCGTCATCATCGTCGTCATCATCGTCGTCACCATTGTCATCATCGTCATCATTCCCCGAGTCAGGCGGGACACCGGTGCAGATGGGCATGCTATTTTCAGGGTCGTAAACACAGTAATTTTCGTTGCCTTCACAGCCCGGTTCGCAAGGGTTGCCTGTATGCTCAAGGCAACGGCCAGACTCACCTTCGACTGTAGGAAAGGCGCAGTAATAGCCTTCATTTTCGAGACAGCCGTCGTGGCTTTCGCAATAAAATTGTTCGTCGCTAAAGTCAGGCACATCGACAACGCAGGCGGTTTGTAGGAGAAAAAGACTGAGGCTTAAGTGTAGGTCTCGCATGCTCACTTTATGCCTTTAGCGTGATTAAAGTGCAAGGTTTGTAGGGCGTCTTTGAGACGGCGAAGGGCATGGATTTATTCAGGTGTGGGCAGGGGTTGTGCCCCATGGAATTTAAGGCAGTGCGCCCCAAGGTAGGCACTGTACATAAACGTGCGTTGTTGTGGAGCCATCGCAATCCTCACCCTGTGCTTGTTCCTGGGTGGTCAGACAGATTTGCTCTGCGCTGGTGGCCACATCCAGATCGCAGACCTCCTGCGTCGTTGTATCGTAGCCCAGGCCTCGGCCTGAAATTGAGCGTGGGGTGGCGGTGATTTCCAGCCATTTGTTTTCGGTTGGATGGTAGTAGAGCATATAAGCTTGCCGCGTTTCGCTTGTGGCGTCGCCTACGGCCCCCTTGGCAATGAAAGCTAAAATGGCACCCTCATCATTGCGCACATCGCGCCGTAATTTGGGCTTAGAGTAGGTCCATCCTGGTTGATTGATGACTTGTGCAGGGGTTTGCGCACCGAGTTGTGCCCAGCTGGATCCTGACTGATAGTAATAGGTCACGTCAATGGTATTGGTGCTGGTATCGGTATAGGCAATGGTTTGTATAAAGTTTGTTCCCGATGTTCCGTAAGCGACACTTGGATCGGCGCTGTTCGCACTGTTCATTGCACCAATCGGTTTCCAGCACCAGCCGTCTCCTGGATCTTCAAATTGGCTTAAATGCACGTAGCCGTCGGTGGCATCGATCCAGGCCAGGAGAACCTCGCCATCCGCGTTATAGCTGATGGCTGGAGGATGCGTGCTGGAGCTTTGACCAAGACCTTGCCCACTGGCGCTGCCGGCACCGGTACTACAGTCGGCATTTTCAATCCAATACCATTTCTCGGGAGTTTCCGGGTTGCTGTCATCGTCGCCATAAATACGATGTTTGACGTTGAGTGTTTTTGTTAAGCCTGCATCGGCTCCGAAGAACCATGCAGCCACCGGCGATTGCACAGAGGTGCCACCCGCATCGGCGGTCCAGCTCAAGGCCAGTCCTGGACCAGAAAGATATTTATCCAGGTCGTTTGGTGGGAGGTCGACGAGAGTGTTGTCTGAATATGTCGAGCCTGTGTAGGTGCTATGGTAGATCATGATTTTGTGATGCTCCCCCGCATCTTTTGCTCGATAGCTGTAAAAGAAGCCAGCGGTGGTGTTAGCCAGTGTGGGCTCATAGGCTTGCGGTTGATTGGTGCCTTGTGCCCCTACTGAACAGCTGCCGTCATGATCACAGCTGCCATTATCCCGACATATACAGAGCAGTTGACAGGTGCCGCTCTCACAACTTGTACCGTTTTGACAACAGGTTCCCGTGCTTACATCACAATTCTCACCAAGATTAACCGATGCCGTGCATTGGCTCAGATCGTCATTTTGCGGCTTTGTCCAGTAATTGTCTGGATCGCTTCCTATGACATCATTCCATTCAAAGACCAGCGCTCTTTTCGTATCCGTTGAGTTGGCTTGAATATCATAGGCTAAGACCGGCAGCTCGGAATTTAAGATAAGTTGCGGGTGCGCCCCATCGTTATACATTGTTGCACCACAGTTCACACAAGTAAAATTGTAATCGTTAAGATCTGGTCCTAACACAGTCCAGTTTTGTTCTGGCACGCATTCTCCCGCGACTTTTTCACACAGGTATTCGGCAGCACATTCAACATCCTCTGTGCAGGAGGTGGTACAGGCAGCATTATTACCATCGCAAATATAGCCATCTCCGGCGCACGGGTTGGTGGCAGTGTTATCAAAAGGGGCTGCGGTGCAGGTGCTGCCATCGTTTTCGACACAGGTTTCACAAGAGTCGTTGCAATCTTGAGCGCAGCAGCGACCAAAAGCACAGTTGCTCGTGATGCACTCGCTGTCATCGGCACAGGTGCCCTGACCGGGCATAATTTTGCATCCGTTTTGACCTTCGCTCATGCCATCACAGATCCTATAATCGATTGCACGACAATCTTCCGGGTGGGATTGGCCAGCAGCCAATGGCGAACACGTGGCGCTTGCTGTGTCGAAATAGCCGCAAGGACCGCAATCCGTATCCTGACATTGCCTTGCGGGCGGTACATTACCGCAGTCGTTTGCCATGCATTCGCAATATCCGCTGCCGCAATCATCATCGTCGCTGCATGCTTGGTCCGTTTTGAGTTTACATGCACCGCTATAGCAGGCGCTTGTGTCTTCACATTGGCCTACAACCTCTTTGCCGTTTGTGAGAGAGGCTTCACAGCTGGTGTCACCATCCGCATTGAAGTGACAACCGCAGGCTTGGGGGCTGCATTTTTTAGCGCTGCAAGTCAGATCGGCGCATTCACAGAAATTGGATGCACATTCTTCATGCGTATTACAACCTTCCGCATCGGCCAAATGACATGCGCCCAGGCCGTTGCAGGTTTCGGTTCCACAGCTGTTCACCGGATCGCTCAGGTCGTTGTTCAGCGCACCATTACAATTGCCCTGAGCATCATTGATAAATTTACAACTCGGACATGGGTTGGCCGCACATGCTTTATCGCTGCAATCGTTGTTGGCGCATTCGCAATTTCCGCTGAGACAATCTCCTGCCGTGGTGCAGCCATAGCCATTTTTGGTTTGACAGTTGGCCGCCTCATAATTGACCCCATCACAGGCAGAATCGGTGTGGCAATGAATGGCATGCTCGGCATCGGCTTCCAATCGATAGCAATCGTATGGCGTATCAGTGCCCGGAGAAGCGTAGCCGCAGACATTACAGCCACCCGGGGTTGAATCCTGACAGCGCAGAATACTGCATTGCGCATCGGTACATTCGCAAAGGCCCGACATGCAATCACCATCAGCAGTGCAGCGAACATCGTTGGGAATCTCCTGGGTCTGGCAGGCTATGGCGTCACCCCATTCATCAAAATCCTCATCCTTGAATTGGGCTTCGCAATCGTAGTCAATGTCATTACAGCTGTTGCAATCCACGCAGGCCATAACCTGCGAGGCTGTGCCGTTGTCATCGCCAAGCACCGAGGCACAGTATTGGTTGCTCGCCTCGGTAGAGATTAAATGGGAGCAATCATTTGTCGCGTCGGTGCAGCTCGGTGTGCAAAAATAGTTTTCACCATTTTTGACACAAACCGAAGCAGTATCGCAGCCGCCAGTGCAAAGGGAAGTGCCCGAAGTGTCGTTGGCCACGCAAACACCATTTTCACAATGTGTTTCTTGGGCACAACAGGTGTCGGCACCGGTGCAGTCTTCTCCCAGGCCAGCGGTATTTGTACAACCCGCGCCGCTGCAGCTGCCATTTTGACAAGTGTTGCCGGGGCCACAGGCATCGTTGGGATTTTCTCCATTGTTATAGAGAGAACATGTTCCTGCGGCTCCGCTTGTTTTTTGCCCCGAACAGGTTTTACAGACGTTGACGCATTGTGTGTTGCAGCAGACAAAATCGGCGCAAGCGTTTGAAGCACACTCTGCTGACGCGTTACAGGAATCACCGTTGGCTTTACCGGCCTGGCAAGTGCCATTGACGCAGGCATGGCCAGCACTACAGCAGTTGTGCTCTACAGGATCGCCAGAGCAATCGTCTCCAAGATTCCAGGTTTGGACACAGGTTTGCCCACCACCGCTCGAGCTGTTGTTGCCACCGTTTCCTAAATCTTCAACACAGGTGCGATCGCTTTGCTCCGATTCGACACAGACACCATTGTCGCAAATCGTGCCACGCTTGCAGCAGTCGCCGGCGCTGGTGCAATTTTGGCCGAGTTCCCGCACGATGCTGCATTGACCTTGTGGGCCCTCGCAGCGGTAACCGGAGGCACAGTCGTTGTCGTTGTAGCAGCTGTAACTTTGTTCGTCGGTTTTTGGTACATCAACGACGCAGTCGCTGGTGACCAGACCAAGAACAACACCCATGCCCAGGAGAGATATTCGGTGCAGAGTTTTGCGCGCAGAGAGCATCAGTGGAATTCTAGCCACTTATGGTCTATTTGCAAGGCCTATGATCAGTCTTTAATGCTGGCCAAAAGGGCTTTGGCTTTCGGCAAAAACCGATAGTCGTCTGGTGGCGATACATAATGGCCGGGTTGCATGCTGATGGCTTTTTGCAGGGCTGTTTTGGCTTCTGCATCTCGATCTTCTTTAATCAGGACTTCGGCTAAATAAGTGAGCACCCGGACGTTGTTAGGGTAGTGGGAAAGGGTTTTTTGAAAATATTCCAGAGCTTTGTCGCCATCGTAAAGCGGCCAGGGCACACTAAAATAGTAGCGGCCCGCTGAGTTGTAGGGACCGCCAATATCAAATTTGCCATCCATTTTAAGGGCTTTGTCGAGCCGGTCGTTAAATTTCCCGTCGAGTCCTTTGGCCAGAGCGCTGATAACACAGATTCCATCGGAGTAGCTGCCTACACCCAAAGCGGCAAAATAATGGCCCTCAATGCGTTTGGGGTTAAGGGCAGCAGCACGGTCACCATAACTCCAACCTTTTTTGCCCAGCTCTATTTTTACATCGTCGTTGGGCGCTTCTTCTGACTTCCAGAAATAGGCCCGGGAAATACGCCAGAGAATCTCAAAATTGTTGGGATGGGTTTTATCCAAAGCTTGCAGTTTGTCGTAATGGGCTTGCCAGTTCTTGCCGCCATAGCCGGCTTCACGTATAGCGTAGAGCTTATCGACTTCCTGTAAGTGCTCACCTAAGGTGGGTTCTTTGACTTCCGGGGCTGCTTCTTCAAGGGCAGCGGCTTCTGCTTTTTCATCCTGGGCTAAGGCCAGACAAGGCAGAGAGAAAATGAGTGCAATAAAAAGTGCTTGTCGTTTCACGATGGTTATCCTTTGTTTTTGGGCCTTATGTTGTCTTGCTTTAAGCAGAACGAAGCGTTTTGTAAAGTGCTCTTTAGGGTTTTGCCAGGTGCGCCTCTAAATAGCCGTATTCCGGGGTGAGTTGGCCACGATGCAGGATAAGTGCTTTCTTTAAGGGGCCCGGGAGGTTGAGCGTATCAAAAGGCATCGTGAAGTCAGCCCGGGCCAGATTAGGCATAAAGGGCATGAGCATAGTGCTAAAGTGCTGCGAGGCATCGTAGGACAATTCGCAGGGTAGATTATCCACGCCAAGCACCACCGGCCCTTGACCAGCGATGCCATCGATGACGTTTTGCGATTCAGGTTCATAGACAAAAGTGGGTTGCTCTTGGTGGGTTATCTTTTCAAGGAACTCGATGGAGCCGTTTGGATCGCAGGATATATCACCGATCACCCGCAGCCGCGGTTTGGCCTCATCTGCATAGAGTTTTCCCAGCGCGTCTTTGGTCACCAGTCTTGGATATTTTTCATCCCAGTAGATACCGTTCATCAGCATCGTGATGAAAGGCAGATAGGTGTGAAAGTGTCCTTGGTAGTGTTGTGGTTCATCGTAATAGTGTTGCAGGTCGAAAGTTATGTCTGAACTTTTGGGTACAACCAGATCTTCTTCGCTTAAGACCATTTTGACGACTTTGTTTGCGACGTTCCCGTTTGCAAAGAGTGCGGGCAAATCTTTGGGTCGAATATCTTGATGCGGTAAAAGGTCAAGAATCTCCTGGACGCCTAAAGAGACGTTGCCGGTGCCGGCAACGGCGATGACAAAAGGGCAGAGCGAATCGGGCAAGCCGTCTTTGGCGATCACTTTGCCAACATCTCTCATGGCGACCTTTGCGGCTTCTAAGTTGGCATATTGATGGGCCGCTTTGATTTTTGTAAAAGGTGTATCGATACCCTCCCATGCCAGGCGTTTGCCTAAGGCGTGAAGGGAATCGATCATGCCGGCCAGTCCCGCATGCCGGCCAAAGAAAATGAGTCGTCGATTTTTTTCGTCCACAACCCGTTCGTAATCGAGCAAATTACATTCAAGGTCCATCAGGCGTTTGAGGAGAGGCATGTTGTAGGGTTGGCCTTTGATGGTGTGGGAGAAAAACATATAGGTTTTGTTCTCGAGCAAGAGCTCCATTGGAATTTCTTTGACCGCAATGATTGTTTCACAGCCGCTTAAGTCTTCGGCCACTTGGATCCCGGCGTTTTGATATTCCTCGTTTTGAAAGGCACGGATCTTTGAAGGTTGCACAACAAGTTGCAGATTGCCGTTGCTTGTGAGCTTCGCACAGTGCTCGGGGGTTAGAGGAACCCGTGCTTCCCATTTATTTTTGTCTTCGCGACGTATGCCAATTTTGACGGTCAATGAAGGCGCCTATTCTGAAAGGTTCGTGACTCTACTTTATGGTTTTTAAAGTGAGGAATGCAATCTTCTCTGACTTAAGAGAGAACAATTTTTAAGACGCTTCGTTTAAAACATCCTGAATGCTGGCAATGACAGCTTCGGGTGCCAGGGCTTCGACCGCATGCCCAACGCCGGACAGTTCTTTGAGCTGTGCATGCGGTAGGCGGGATTTAAGGATCTGACTGTTGATTGGCGGCACCAACACATCTTCATCGCCGGTCATGATGACCGTCGGACAATCGATATCTTGGAGTTTCTTGCCTGTATAATGGGTGGCCACAGCGCCTAAGTGCAAAAGAAAGCTGTGGGGACGGGGTTTCTCTTCGCGCATGACTTCGGCCCAGCCGCCGAGATGTTTTTTGGTGTTATGCTGTTCGGCTTTGGGCAGCAAAAGTTCTGAAAGATTTTTTCGTGCCTCCTCGCGGGCGATAAAGGGCAACTGCGCCAGTTTCTTGATTGTGCTCACATGCGGAGCCCGTGCATGGGGCAGGCCGGAGCTGGTGGCGATAAGGACGAGCCCGGTGGTTTGTTCCGGATAGTGTATAGCAAAATGTTGGGCAATCATGCCGCCCATGGAGAGACCAACCAGGACCGCTTTGTCAATTCCGGCATGTTTGAGCATCACCGCCAAATCATCGGCCATTTGGCGCATGCCATAGGGCTTAAAAGGTGCTGAGCTGCGGCCAGAGCCACGATTATCGATACAAAGGATGCGCAGGTTCTGATTCGAGGCTTCTAAAAGTTGCTGTGGTAACTTAAACCAAAAGCGCCCGGAGAGCCCCAAGCCGTTGATAAAAACCACCGCCTCTTCACCCTGCCCTAAGTCTTGATAATGCAGATTGACTCCATTGTTGTCGGCGATAGGCATTTACTTGTTTAACCTTTCGCGCTCGGCCGCCAGCTGGGTGAGCGCCCGTTGCATTTGTTTTTCGACCTCTTTAGCGCAAGCTTTGACATAGGCTTCATCCGCGACCGCCTCTGGTCCGGAGCGATCAAAATGGATGGGTTCGAGGACCTCCATGAGGATGCGGGTGGGGTAGGGGATATAGAAGGGCAGCACACCAAAGGTTAAGCCCCAGGGTATACTTAAGGTTAAGGGGGCAACCTTGAGACGAAAGATTTTGTCGAGACGTAGGGTCTTGGCCAATTTGGGGAAGTTGGCGAGGACCATAAATGTTTCGTGGGCACCGGCGGCCACAACTGGCACGATCGGCACATTATGTTCCAGAGCCAGACGGACATAGCCACGGCGGTTAGCAAAAACGATGCGGTTACGATCGCGCCAAGGCCGCATATTTTCCACATCGCCGCCAGGATAGACCATAATCTTGCCGCCGGCAGCAAAGACCTTGGCGGCGTTTTCTTTGGAGGCCCGAATGACGCCAAGCTTGGAAAAAAGCTGATGAAAGCCAGGCAGTCGTAAGACAACTTCATGGGCGAGACCAAAGGGCATGCCTTCGAGGCCAAATTTTTCGTAAGCCGCGCCAAAGAAAATATAGCTGTCGGGGGTGATAAGGCCCGACGAGTGATTGCCCACATAGAGGCACGAGCCTTTGGGGATTCTCTCAAGGCCGTTCACTTGTGCTTTAAAATAGCGCCAGAGGGGTTTTTTTGCGGCCCGCTCTAAGCGGTCTAGAAAGACCGGGTCCCGGTTTTCAACGCTGTCGATATCATAGCTTAACATAGCATCCTTATTCGCTTAAAGGGCTCGCGTTGCATGTTGTGGGACCAGTCATTTGTCGACAAAATCGACACTGTGGAGAACGTGGTTTTTTCATTAGCGGCAGCGCCGGGCTTTTGTCAAGCTGAACTCCCGACAAGATCG
>JASMKV010000335.1 GCA_030749035.1 Myxococcota bacterium
TTCTGTTCCCATGGTAAGATGATCAAATAGATATAGGTGTCTTGTTCATGAACCTGGCGGATATAGAGGGTTTGGGCCTTCCATAGGTTACCAATGTGTTTGACAAGTGGATGGCGTTTTTCACGCAAAGATAGGGAGGAATTAGCGGCCTTATAGGGCAGCCCCCAATGGTTATTTAATCGCTCAATGAATGCCGTGGCAGCATCATCCTTTTTGAGCACCAGTTGCATTTGTCCTGCGCTGAGATCGGTCGGCAGGCAGCGAACGACACAGCCGCTTATATGGCAAGCCGAAGTGGTGGACCAACGTAAGAGTTTTTCAGCACTCATCCAATCAAAAACGGCACGCGTTTGCTCAAAAAATGTGAGATCTTTGTTCAGAGCTGTTTGCTCTTCAAAAAGTTCAGAAATTACCCGCTGAAGTGTGGCAACGTTACCTGGCTTGGGCATGATTCGGGTGAGTATATCACCTATGGGGGTGCCAATAATGTCGGGCAGCTTTGTGTAATCTGCCCAAAGAATCTTAGGTGTTTGAGGCTTCAGATGATGTGCGCTTTGTATAAAGGTGAGGGCCTCGTTGTTGCCTTGCTCAAAAGTGCAAAATATTCCTTTAAAGTCTTTGTCAGCAAAAACTTTGTGCGCTTGGGCATAGTCATGCACCCATTCCACCGAAAAATTGTTAAAAGCATCCTTGAGAAAACGAATATCCTGTGGATCTGATGCGATGACCAAAAGTGCTATGTTTTTATCAACTGTCATTTTGTCTAGAATAAAATACTAGCCTTAAATGACAAAGAAGAGAAGTTTTTCGGTGGGATCTCTATTTCCATTCACATTGTGCTAAACACTTGCGAAAAGATGAACTTCATTGTAGCTAGCAGCCTAGGGTGCCGGAGTGGCGGAACTGGTAGACGCGACGGATTCAAAATCCGTTTGGGGAAACTCAGTGGGGGTTCGAGTCCCTTCTCCGGTACCATGTTCATGCATTACACCGAAATTCGCCATTATCTAGAAAGTGGGCCGGGCTCGAATCAGGGCGTATGTTCCAGCTCCAGGAGCTCGGAATTTACAATAGCGTCCTCGTTTCGTAGCCCACTGTCGCGGAAATGGAACCATTGCAGCTGCTTTGTTAACCGGCTCTAAAGGCCTTTTTTCTAGCCAAGAGCGCACCAAAAGAAGATCGGGTTCGAATCCTTTTTTGTCGACATCTTTGTCTGTAGGCGCTTCAATAAAATCTTGACCTTGATTTAGCTTTCTCACCTGCTGCGCATGTTCTTGCAATTCATCATGACTTTGATGGTGTTTTGTGCGCTTGTCTGGTCCTAAGGCGTTGGCTTTTGGCGGCGTTAATCCCTGTCCATCTTGACGCTTGCTCATGGCGCTGTGCTGCTTGCTGGGTCGTATTCGGAAATAGCGATGGTGCTTAAGTCGACGCCGGTGTCGTCAAAATAACGTTTATAGGTACTCGTATAAATTTTATTGCTGGTTGTTAATGCATTGATAAAACTACCGAGCGCGCCCTCAGAGGCTATACTCGAAGGTATCCAGCTCGCATTGTCCATATGACTGATGACCAGATCGTTGTTTGTTTGATCCGCATAGATAATATAGAGTGTATCGTTCAGATACAGTGGCTGTGAAAAGGCTCCGACAAGAAGTTGTTGGTTTGTTCGTACACCCGCATCGATAAGTTCCGAGGTGCCTGCGAATAGATTGTTTAAACCACTGCCTTGATAGAGATAAAGGTTTTCACCACCCTGTCCTTGGTAGGTGATGGCAAAGTTTTCCCCATTGACGGATATATTGGGATGATGCCCCATGGACTCGCTGGTGTTACAGGCAATGCCAGAGCTGCTAAAGCCCGCCGCAAGGCTTTCTGTTGTCGCAAATTCGGCATAGGCTGCGCGTAAAATATGGTTGATATTGTCGTAATAAACGACGACTGGTTTGTTGT
>JASMKV010000336.1 GCA_030749035.1 Myxococcota bacterium
CAAGAGGGGAGCCTGCATCGCAAATTCAGGCAAAGACTCGCCGATGCACACAAGTTGGTCAATAAAGGTGGCGCTTTGTAAAATATTTTTCAAGGGCGAGGGGGTTTCAAAAATAACCGTCGCTCCTTTTGCTTTTAAAGAGCGCAGATAGCGCAAAAACTGAAACGTATCGCCTAAACCTTGCTCTGCATGAATGAGAATGGTCTTGCCGGCGATGTCACCGCCTTGCCAAGGCGTTTCTTCTTGATGGCGAATGCGTAAGGATGGGATTTTCCGTCGCCACTCGTATGCCTTCCAACCGGCGCTAAAATCCCCTTGCGCCAGGAGCAAAAGGGCCTGGTTCCAATGGGCGTCGGCATACTCAGGGCAGAGGCTGATGCTTTGCTTGAAAGCTTCGGCGGCGCCTTGTGTTTGGCCCAGATTTTTTAAGGCCGTACCTATATTACACCAGGCCAAATGATGATTGGGTTTGATGTCGAGTACTGTGCGCATGGTCAGCACAGCCTCTTCGTAAAGCTCCTTATGCAGCAGGGCGGTGCCTAAATTATAATGCATGTCCGCGTCTTTGGGGGCCAAGGCCAGGGCACGCTGGAAGACCATGATGGCTTGATCCACTTCGCCCATATCCAGAAAGGTCGAAGCCAGATTGGACCAAATGTCCATACGGTTCGGGGCCCGTTCGAGCGCTTCTTGAAAAGCGCGCAGAGCCTCTTTTTGTTCGTCCAAGGCCATATGGGTGTTGCCCAAACAAAAATGGCTTTCGGCTTCATCTGGATTGAGCAAGATAGCTTGTCGATAGGCTTCGCGCGCTTCTGCGAATTTGCCTTGCTGGCGATAAGCTTGACCCAAATTGTGATGAAAGGGGGCACGTTCTGGATCCAAGGCAATGGCTTCGCCAATGAGTTTTTCGGCTTTTGGGTGTGCCTTTTCCGCCGAATAAATCACCCCGAGCATATGCAGCACATCGGGTTGCTTGCGGTCTTTGGCGAGAAGCGCTTCGTAGATGGTTTTTGCTTCTGCAATGCGTCCTGCTTGCTGATGGCTCAATCCCAAAGCAAGACTTGATGCGGTCGCGTCATGGTCACTCATGTTCAGACGATGCCGTGGAAAGGACGAAGGTGCAAGTTTATGTGGAGAGTTTTTCGTGTGTCCCCCAGGAAATATGCCAGCGCTAAAACTCAGGGGTTGAACCATGTCATGAAATACGCAAAGCCAGCCATCATTGCACAAAAAACCGTAACAATGAAGACACCACCCAAAACTTGGCGCCCGAACGGAGAAATTTCCTGCCAGCTTTTTTCCAACTCGGCGAACGGGCGGCCTGTGACAAACTCAACTAAGGCAACGATGGTCGGTAAAGATGAATAAAAAGCAATCACTAAGAATAATTCCAGCAAGCCAGCGTCGCCTGCGGCGACGACCTGGTAGCCAAGCCACAAAAAGATGGGGATGCCGACCAGGCGCTTTAGGGCTTTTATCCGTAGAGAATGACGCTCTGCATCTCTGGTCTCAATGTCACCAAGCTGGTTCTTTTCCTCAGGCTCGCTGTCTTGAACATCAGAACGCATTGGCAACCCCCCGAGCACATCCTGCCTCACTTTAGTCGAGTAGTCGAGTGTCCTAAATCCGAAAACCGGCGTCCGAAATCCGTGCGAGCCGTTTACGGAGACTTAGTGCGGGTGCCAGGTAAGGATGGCCGCACTTTAGTCGCGTAGGTGAGTGTCCGAAAACCGATTTCCGATAACCGATTTCCGATAACCGATTTCCGATGACCGACATCCGAAAACCGACGTCCGAAAACCGATAGCCGATAACCGAAGGCCGACATCCGATGACCGTGCGAGCCGTTACGTAGACTTGCGTATCTGCGGGTTAAGAAGCAGAGACGCTTAGTCGAGTAGGCGAGTGGCCGACTACCGAAAACCGATTACCGATGACCGAAGGGTACAAACCGGATACATAGGTAACAAAACAGACCGGGGACATGGGTGACACTATTATAATGGGATGGCGAGGTGAACCATGCCATGGAAAGAGAGTAACAAAATGAGTCAACGGTTAGATTTTGTGGGACGATTGTTCC
>JASMKV010000337.1 GCA_030749035.1 Myxococcota bacterium
CGATAACCGATGACCGATAACCGATGGCCGACGACCGATAACCGATGGCCGACGACCGATAACCGATAACCGTGCGAGCCAATACGGAGACTTGCTGCGGCTGCCTGGTAGGTGCGAGGCGTTGTGAGACTGTCTAAGAGGCGCCATTAAGGCGCGTCGAAGACTAGTCGATACAGCCGAGTGGCCGCACTTTAGTCGAGTAGGCGAGTGGCCGACGACCGATAACCGATAACCGATAACCGATAACCGATAACCGATAACCGATAACCGATAACCGATCAGTGTTTACCGCATCGCGCTGAGCAAACCCCAACCACACACAAGCACAGTCACCACAAAAACGCTGAGTTGCCAAAAAGGTTTCGGCTTGTCTTTGGGCGAAACATAGCCCAGCGCCAGCCCGACAATAAAACCACCGACATGCGCATAAATATTGGCCCGCGGACTAAAGGCGGTAAAGGCCAGGAAAAGCACCACCGCACCAAAGACGCGCAGGCGCGGGCGGCGTGAATCCTGTGGGTTACGTGGATGGCGTATCCCATGACCGCCGGCAACCCCGAGTAAACCATAAAGGCCGCCCGAAGACCCTACGGTGTTGACTATATCTGAAAGGCCAAAGCTCACCGCAAAACCGCCCAATGCGGTCAAGAGCCAAAAAAAGAGCATATAGCCGGCACCCACACATTCGGCAGCGGCCCAACCCAGCACCAACATAAAACCTGCGTTACCAAAAAGATGCGGTAAATCCGCATGCAAAAGAGCCGCCGAGATGAGACGCCACCACTCCCCGTAGCCTAAAGCTGGCGCATGAAAAATCATCTGCCGATAAGTCGCTGTATGCGGCCCAAAAAGCGCAAAAAGGAGCGCTAAAAGGCAGGCGAAACTTAAAGAAGCGGCAAAAGCCGGCTCTAAAAGCAAGGGGCCACTTTTGGTTTGTCTCGAACGCTGCGCATGGCGTTGCAAATCTTCGACATATTGTTGCGAAAGCAAATACTCCGCCACATCGTAGTGCCCATCGGGCACTTCAAGTAAAAACGAGACGGAGCTTTCCTGATAGTGCCAGCGTCGCGGAATATGTTGCGATAAAAGCAACGCATCACTCTGGCGCTGCCATTCGATATCCGATGTGCTTAAAAGATACATTCTTGGGCTCCTTTATAACAGGAGTCGCCAATGAACCAAAAGACTTGTTTTTTTCTGGCCGGCAAGGCTCACCCGAACTATGCTTGAGTTCATGGGTACACACAAAGACTGGTCCGTATATATGGTGCGTTGTCAAGATGGCTCCCTCTATACGGGGTGTAGCAACGACGTGGAGAAACGCGTCGCCCACCACAATGCGGGCAAAGGTGCCAAGTACACCGCCGCCAGACGTCCAGTGAAATTGGTTTTTTGTGAAGGACTTTTAAGTAAAGAAGAAGCCATGCGGCGTGAATACAGGATGAAGCAATTGCCGCGGAAAGAGAAGCTGACTTTGCTGCTTACACAGAGAAATCGAATCTAAACCAAAGTTCTTTTATTGCATATCAAAACCGCTCATCGGTTCAGCAGGTCCAGCACCATCGAGGGTAAGTGCCGTCTCACCATCCTCTAAAGCGACAGTCTCATCTCCAGCACCATCGAGGGTAAGTACCGTCTCACCATCTTCTAAACCGACAGTGGCACCCAAATCGTCACCATCTTGCAATTCGTCACCATCTTGCGCCACTGGCACGCCAAAACGCGCCGAAGTGCAGAGCCAAAAATTATTCTCTATGCGGCAATCGGCCTGACCGCTGAGCTTTCGCTCAAGCATCTCCACTAAATCCACCGGGAAATTCGTTTGTGTTGCTGAACCAAAACGTACCGCCAAAGCACCATCGACAACTTCGAAGCCATAAACGGCTGGCGCGCTTAAAGAGGCGGAAAAAGGCACCTTAAGATGGGTTGTGGCCGGGATAATCGGCGCACTCACACCGGTACGGTTGTCCGAAGCGATGGGGGTGCCGGTCATCCAGAGTTGAGTGGTCCCCTCTGGCCAGCATGGTTCCTGCCCTGCATCACAATGGGCGGCTTGATAATACACCTTGGCCGCATCGGCCAAACCCAGCATGGATTTCGCCATCGTTTCGACCCGCTGTATTTGTGTCCTGCGCAGCATGTTCGGCACCAGCACCACCGCAGAAGTGGCCATAATCGCCAAAAGCATCGCCGCTTGCACCAGGAAAAAACCTTCCTGCCCTTTTCTACGCATCTTTGTCATTACTCTTCTCCTTGTTTCTAGTCGCTTAGTGGAGGAGGATAAGAACCGCCGTTTGTATAGCCTTCACTAGCCAGCCAACCGCAGTTATTGTTAGAGGTTTGATTCCCCATAATCCAACATGTGCCCCAAAGCGCACCCTGACTGGAACCGTAAGATAAACCGTTGGCACTCAAACAAGCGTTAAATGCATCCAGACATCCGTAACATTCGGCAGTCTCCCATGCAGATGGATTGCTTAAACCATCGCCACCCCAGACACCGCACTCATCCTGTACGCAGGCAACCTCACCGGTCGCACCACCAACGCACTCATCACAGTTGTCGACATAAGCGCTGCCACCCGCATCGTCATTGCAATCAAGCTGACACGAACTCCCATCGCCACCACAGACATTACAGGCATCGAACGCTAAGGTCGAACCACATTCATTATCACAACCTGATGGGGCAGGCTCATCACAACCACAACCCAAATCAACATTGCCGGCACAATCGCAGGCCGGAAAATTGAGCCCAGGACCGTTACAGACTCCACATTCATCTTCAACGGCGCTTTCCCCATCGGCACAGGTACAACCTGCGTTCGCATTCCAACAAGAACCATCATCCTGCGTTGCCGAAGAATTGTAATTGCAGGCTGCCGCAGCGGTACAACCTAAAACCGCTTGGCCCTGGCCCTGCAACTGCGCCAGATCGGGCGGCATCACCTTTGTTTGACAGGTCAAAGTACCGTTTGCTGCTGTGCAGGAAGTCAGTGGTAAAAGATTCTTTAAGTAGGTCTGTAGATGCGCTGGTATCCCAGATCCACCGACTTGACCTATCTCCATGCCATCAGCATGCGCTCCCGTACAGGTAAAATGGCCACCCCAGGCGTTTGTATGCACCTGGCTGAGCAATTGCGTCAAGTCAGTACAGCCATTGGGCCATACGTCTGGCGCGTCGGCAAGTTTTTGTTGTCGGTAATAGGTGCGCATCGTCGTGCTTAAATGCGCAACGCTTTTCGCATATTCTTCTAAGGCTCTAACCTGTGAAGTCTTGGTCAAGTTGGGCACCACAATGGCCGAAACGGTGGCCATCACCGCCAACACGACCACGCCTTCGATAAGTGAAAAACCTTTTTGAGATGTTTTGGGCTGCGGCATCGTCTTTATCCTTGTCTTAAGATTGAGGGCACATTGTTTTTTTAAAAGGTGCGCTAATCGATGTGGTTGTGATCATCCAACTCCCAGCCATCGTTGTCTTCATCTTCATCTTCATCTTCGCTGGCAGGAAAAACATCACTGCCCGGGGGCAGAACTTTAAAGGTGCAGCTTGTGTTGCTGCAAAGCGCCATCGGCAAAACGCCATAGGGGCCGCCAAGGACACTATGGTATGTTTCAGGAATATTGGTGAGTTCCAAAGTCAACACACAGGTGCTGTTGCCCACGGAAGTCACAGACGCGTTAAAATCTCCTGCGACAACATCGTCCGAATCAAAAGGGTTTTCCGGCAGCGCCATCATAAAACCATCCGGCACCAAGCTGTTCAAATTAACATTGGCGCAAGTTGAAGAACCGGGCCAGGCGTTGTTTTGGGTATAAGCCAAGCGACTGGCCTCAACCATGGATAAAATACTCTGCGCATAGCTTTGTGCTTTAGCAATGCGGGCACTTTGCAAAGCGCTTGGAATCATCACGCTGGATAAAACCGCCATCACCCCCACAACCACTCCAAGTTCGAGCACTGTAAAACCATTTGCTTTTGCACGTCTGTCCATCATTACCTCCGAATGCTCTTTCAGAAGCAAGAAATGAACCAAGCCAATAGGAACGAAAGATATGCCTAACCCAATGTAATGAGGCGTCTTCTTTTAAGGCTCCTCGTAAAAGTTCGCCTCTATTTGCTGCCTCTTGTGCAGGATTTGCATCAACATTGCGCAAGAGCTGCACGCTAGCGTCTTATGACCACCCGGGCGCTGCTGGCGCTGAAGCGGGATTCGATATGGGCGTGGTCAGCAAGCCACGTTTCTATCTGTCATTGCTCTTCTCCTTGTTTCTATCTGCTTGGAGGAGGGCCACCGTTTGTATAGCCTTGAGCGGCCAGCCAACCGCAATAGTTTTGACCGTTCAGGGATAACTGACCACCCCAGCATGAAGCGTTGCAGGAGTGGCCACCACCACATGCTGCTGAGCAGGTATTAAACGCCACGCCACAACCAAAACAGGCCGCCACCGAAGCATGGCTGCCACAAGCATCGCAGAGCCCCAAAGAAGTGTTGCCGCCATAACAGCCACCACAGCTGTCGACCTGCGCGCTGCCGCCCCAATCACCATTACAGTCCTGAACACAAGCGCTTTGTCCGGTCAGACCGCCGACACATTGATTACAGTTGTCGAGATAAGCGCTACCATAGGGGTCGCCA
>JASMKV010000338.1 GCA_030749035.1 Myxococcota bacterium
CTTTGGGCTTCAAAATAATCAACTTGGTCAAATCATCGCGCAGCGCATTCGACTTGGCCATAAATGCATCTTCGGTCAAAACCAATTGGAAACCGGGAGGGTGAGTCAACTCTAACTCCACACCATCTGCCTCACCCAACAGATACAGACCATCAGCCCTCTGTTCCAATTTGCCCTCACCCGCAACCGTCATCTCTTGCGGTGCTTTGTCTTGCTCGGCACAGCCATTGACAGTTAAAGCCACAAAAAACCAAAGTACAATTCCAAAATGCTTCATCGTCGAATACTCCCTAAGATAGTTCATCATTATCACGTAAACTTAAAGCAAAGGCTATGCCAGATCGAAAAATACGACGCCCCTCTAAGTGACTAATACTAAAGTGTTTTATTTGGCGTCCTGAGGGTTGTTCCAACCACGATCCGGGGTATTTACGCCCACACCGTCATTTTGGTGGTCTTTTGCCCCAAAATCAATTTCAACATGGCCCTCAAGCACCTGCCCTAAGACATGGCGGCCGCACGAATATTCTTGCGACAAAGTGATGATCTTTTCTATGCTTCTGCAGATAAGCAGATCAACATAAGGAACACCCATGAAAATTCTTATCACAGGCGCCAGTGGTTTTGTCGGCACCGCTCTATGTGCTGCGCTCAAAGAAAAAGGGCATGAGGTTGGTGTCCTCAGCCGCAACGCGGAGCGCACACGCCAAAACTTACCCAATATGGATTCCTATACAGCCTGGGATCCAGAGAACGAACCTGCATCCAAAGAGGCATTAGAAAAGCACGATGCGGTCATTCATTTGGCCGGCGAAAATGTGGCGGGTCGCTGGAGCAAAGCCAAGAAGGCAAAGATCTTTGCCAGTCGGGATCTGGGCACGCAAAATCTTATCAAAGGCCTTAAGCAATGTGGTGACAACGCTCCCAAAACACTCATTTCCGCCAGCGCCATCGGTTACTATGGAGAGCGCGGCGATGATGAATTGCCTGAAGCAGAACAAAGTGGTGATGACTTTCTGGCCAAAGTATGTACCGCTTGGGAAAACGCTGCCTGTGCCGCAGAAAAACTTGGCGTGCGCACTGTGCGTGTACGTATCGGCATTGTTCTGGATACCGGTGGTGGTGCCCTCGATGCCATGCTCTTGCCCTTTAAGCTCGGGGCCGGCGGGCCCTTGGGTTCGGGCAAGCAATGGTGGTCATGGATACACCGAACCGATCTTGTTGCTTTGCTTTGCCACGCATTGGAAAATGAACACATCTCTGGTGTCCTCAACGGCACCGCCCCGCACCCGGTACGGCAAAAAGATTTTGCAAAAGTCATGGGTAAGGTGTTGCGCCGTCCGGCCTTTTTACCGGGCCCGGCCTTTGCGATTCGCCTGGCGGTCGGTGAATTCTCTACAGAGCTGCTTTCAAGCAAAAAGGTCTTGCCCAAAACCGCCCTGTCGACCGGGTTTGAATTTGCTTATCCCGAATTACAACCAGCACTGGAAAACATTTTACGCTGAGTCACCCCAAGAGGAGCACAGAGATGGCAGACAAAACAGATAAAGACGATAACCATTGGCGCGAAAACCTGAGCCCTGAAGAATATCATGTCTGCCGCGAAGGCGGCACTGAACCCGCGTTTACCGGGCGCTACTGGGACTGCAAAGAAGATGGAACCTATGCCTGCGTGGCCTGTGGTCTTGCTCTTTTTTCTTCGGCAACCAAGTTCGACTCTGGCTCAGGCTGGCCAAGTTTTTATGATGTGATTCGTGCGGAAAACATCGTTAATCTTGTAGACAACACCCACGGCATGCTGCGTACAGAACTGCGGTGCTCGGGCTGCGACTCACACCTGGGCCATATTTTTGAAGATGGACCTCAACCAACAGGCAAAAGGTATTGTATCAACAGCCTCTCGTTAAAACTTGAGCAGGACGCATAGCAGCCTATGGGTCGTATCTTAATTGCCGGCTGTGGTTATGTCGGCACGCGCTTAGGACTGCATTTGCAAGAACAAGGTGATGAAGTCCACGCTTTGCGACGCCATATCGATGCACTTCCCTCGGCATTACTCCCCCTGCAAGCTGACCTGAGCGTTCCTGGCACACTCAAAGACTTACCCTCTTTCGATA
>JASMKV010000339.1 GCA_030749035.1 Myxococcota bacterium
CGGCTGATCGAGAACCTCGTAAACAACCTCTTCTTTGGTCCCCTTCAGTCCCAGGAAGCCACCATCTAACGCATTACTCAAACGAATCGCCGCTGCTTCAGGAGAATTGAAACCTTTGCCTTCCATGGTGATACGCGCCAACTGCTCGACTTCACCACTGGTGGCATTATAAATATCGGTCAGCGTCATATTCTGTTCGTTGGGGAAGCGACTGTTGTAAGCCCCAAAAACGTCTAAGGCACGAGGCATCGCCCCTAAGACATCCGAGCCGGGTCGTACCATGCCCAATACCGAAACCATATCTTCTTGATTGCCTCGACGTAATCCGGCCAAACGAAAACTCACGGCGCAGTAGTCAGCGACTTTTGCCCGGTGTTCTTTTGCCGCCGCCAAATGCTCGGCGTGACTCCATTGTGGATCAGCCTCAAAGCGCAGTCCTCGTGCTGCGGTTTCAAAACGGTCCTGCAAAAGGCCGCTGCCGGCACGCAGACTTAAACGGCCCATACGTCGATGGGTAAATTTATAAAATTTCGAACTTTCAATGCTGGCGCCAGTGCCATCATCGCCGCCTTGGCCTTTCTTTGGATAAAGCTCAGCCCAGGCCTGCGCAACATCACGCAAATCAGACTCACTCATCGCTTCAAGCTGGCGAAAAGCACGGTTGGGATCTTTTCGAAAGAAACTCAGGGTCATGGCCTGATGAATCTCGTAGGCTTGTACGTAAGACTCCGGTACTTCACCATCCACACGCGGCGCAGAGATTAAGAAAAGTGCACGGTCCTCATCTTCTCCGCGCAGCTTCTTACAGGCTTTTTCCAACGTGATATCGTAATTTTCCTGCAAACTCGCATCCAAAGCTTGAATTTGCGCAGGATCACAATTCATCAAGAGACGCTGAATCGCATCGCCGTTCTTGCTCCAGAATCCTTTAAGATCAAGCATCACCACATCGTGCGCTTGCAACTGACCTGTCGGATTGGTCGGGTCGAACTGTGCCTTAATACGCAAACCATCGCGTGAATTTGTGCCAAGCTCGCTCACAAGTTTCGTATAAAGTGCATTCAGCGCCGCTTCGCCGGCCAAAGGACGGTTTCGCGCATCATTAAATTCAGGATAACCGGCCTCTGAGCGAATCTTTGCATAGGCCTCAGACACCTTAATCCGATCTGAAATATTCAGACCATGGGTCAATTCAAGAACCTGTGATTCGTCCCAAGTCCCGTCCCAGGCATCGGCCAAAAGTGTATTGAGTCGTTCTGCAACCCCCTGCGCACTCCAGGCTTCATCGGTTCCCGGGAGAAGATCTCCAGCGCCACGGTCTTGCGGTATTGCATGCTGAAAAATGCTTTCAACACTGGCTTCGACGTCTTGCCCATCATCTCCAGCGCTGATGAAACGCGCATCTTCCTGCGGCTGCGGCGTAGCGTAAAGACGGGGTAACGCGGCACTCTCTTCAAAAACATCCCCAGAATGCAAATTGGCTTTGTCCAAAGCATCTTCACGAATGGCGCCAATGCGCGTATTGTCCAATGGTGTACCGGCTGAGCGCGTAAGCACAATGTTGGTGTACGTTTTCAAGCGATGCAGTGCCTTCTCGCTGGTGATTTGTTGATCAAGGTTTTTCCCACCCCAAACTTGGCGGGCACCATCAAGGACTTGCATCAAACGTTTCACGCTATCGGGATTATCTTTGGCAACGAGACCCACACCTGCAGCGGCCATACCCAAATAAACCTTGGCATAAACCTCTCCTTCGGGCTGAGCCAAAATCGTATTCAGTGTCGTTTTCTGACCGTCACTTAGGTCAAAATCCAAACCACTGCGGCTCGAAAAATCATTGAGCACATGATTGTAGGGTTGAAGTGGTTGATTCCCGTTATTCACTGTTTCCATTTTATAACCTCGTTACGTCATCCAAATAATTGATGTATTCTTATACCCGTTTTACGCCTTTGGGATTCTCAAACTAGCAAAGCCAAGGGTCATCCCGCAACCTCGTAAACCATTATTTAGTATGAACTTTCTCCTTAAATTTCAGCCATTTGGCGCAACTGTCGCCATTATCGATCATCTATGTACCTTATCGGGCCAACTTTGGCCTTGTTGCCTAAAAAGACTCAAAAAAATACCCTGCATAGCCCAGAGATTCAAATTTAATCCATATTCTTCACGTACTTTTGGCGATCATGTGCTTGCGCATTCTTTTGCTTTTGACAATCCAGCATGATACCCGAGATTCAGCAAAAGGTTAGAATATATGGCATTTGATATTAAAGATAAAATCAGTGGTCACTTAAAAGCACGCCTGCAGCTCCCTCTCGTTCCAGGAAAGCATCAAGCACAAATTATTGCCATTTCAGCGCGTAAGGGTGGCGTAGGCAAAACCACCTCCGCTGTCAATTTGGCCGTTTCTTTTGCCGCTTCGGGGCACAAAACGCTGCTCATTGACATTGATCCACAAGCCCATGTCTCCACCGCCCTGCGCCGAGATCTTAAAAGCACGCATGGCAACCTCTCAGATGTACTCCTGGGCAAAAAGCGCGAAGTGCATGAAATTGCCTATGCCACCAATATTTCTAATTTATGGCTCGCAGGCTCCGAAAAGCATCTGAATGAGACCGAAAACTGCCTCGCTGCAAAAATTGGCAAAGAAACAATTCTGGCCCATGCCTTAGAAAATACCCGTACGCACTACGATATTATTCTTATCGATTGTCCACCAAACTTAGGCACCTTAAGTCTCAATGCGCTTTTTGCGGCAGACTACGTTCTCATTCCATCAGATATGTCAGCACTCGCCCTTGAAGGCATAGGTGACATTTTGTCGACCGTTGAAACACTTCGTGATCGCATGCACCGCCCCGTAGAAATCATGGGCGTTTTAATTACCCGTTACGACAAACGCCTTAAACAAATGAACAGCATGGTCGAAACCGCACTGCACGAACTTTTGGATACCCCACTGCTTGAAGCCAGAATACCTCAGAATACGGCGCTTAATAAGGCACACCTTAAAGGTCTGTCCATTTTTGAGTTCTCAGCCAAATCCAGTGGCGCACTTGCTTATAAAGAAGCGGCAGATGAAATACTTGAGATACTGGGCCTTGCAGAGCATCTTCATGTTCAGGAAGATGTCGTTTCCGCACAAGTCACATCGGCATAAAGACTTAAGTCTTCTCAACAAAGTGGGCATGCAAAAGCGTCGTGCCTTTTTCAAAGTCGTCACTGCCCACCAGAAAATTAATCCCTTCGTCAACAACACGTGTGGCCAGCAAGTCAATCGAAGCCTCTTTAAAAAGCATGCGTGCCTCCTCCAAAGCCGATATCCTTCTGTCTGGAGTCAGGCCAAGAAGAGTCAAGAGGGAGCAATCGTATGCTTTGAGGTCCTGTGCTTTAGCGATGGCGTGCAGCGTATCCGAAGCGTCCTCTGGAATATTCGTACGATCCAGCCACAATTCAACGTCTTGCCCTGAGAGATGTGCGGCAACCATGCGGGCGCCAGAAGTCTCCACAAATGTCTGCTCTAGAGAAGGTCCTGAAGCCAGCCCTAAACATCGTGTGACTTGTTTTAACCCCACAACCGCCACAAACGCTGGCCTGCCATCTCCGCCTCTACGCACCACACTCTCACGCCGACCTTCGCCCGTTTTTCTGGCCCGAATCTCAATCCCCGCACGCTGCGCAAAAGCAATCGCATCTGCATTTAAAACTTTAGCCCCATACAAAGCCATCGTTTTCATCTCTTTGTAATCAAGGCTTGGTAAATGTTGGGCTTGGGCACATAAATTAGGGTCGGTGCTGTAAACGCCATCCACATCTGAATAGATTTCACATGCATCCGCAGCAAGCGCGGCGGCCAAAGCAACCGCACTCGTATCCGAACCACCACGACCAAGGGTGGTCACTTCACGCTCAAGACTCACACCTTGAAATCCGGCAACAATGACGATTTTTCCTGAGTCCAAAGCTTCCTGAATACGTTGTGGACGAACTTCGATAATCTTGGCTTCTTGATGGTCATTGGTCGTGATGATGCCCGATTGACTTCCGGTAAAGGAAATCGCCTCAACCCCTGCAGCCTGAATCGCCATGGAAAGCAAAGCCATGGATATCCGTTCCCCAGCTGTCACCAACATATCCAGTTCGCGCTGACAAGGCGTTTGGCTGACTTCGCGGGCCTTGCGCAACAAGTCTTCTGTTGTTTTCCCCATCGCCGAAACCACCACCACCAAGGCATCACCTTGCTTAAAACGCGACACAATAGAGTTGGCCACCGCGTTTAAGGCCTCGGTGTTGGCCAAAGAAGAGCCACCATATTTTTGAATCACTAAACCCATCAAATACCCATTATTCGTGCAATGCTTTTAGTCGCTTGAGCGCAACTTGCAAACCCCTAATATCAGCCCCTGCCTGCACATCGTGTTGTAATTTTGTAATAAGCGCCATCTCAGATCGATGCAAATCCTGCGTTTTAAGTTCCCGCATAAGGGCCTTAAGCGCCGCCTCTTTTTTCTCGCGCAGGAAATAAAGCGCTAAGAAAAGTGAGGCTTCAGGCAAGAGCTTATCGCTTTTGCGTGCTTTAAGCAGCAGCGCCTCTCCTGCCTCCCCATCACCAAGCAAAATCTTTAGCCAGCCAAGGTCGCGTAAAGCGATGGCGTAGCCAGGCTTTAAAGAAAGAGCTTTGCGCAGCTGCGCCTGGGCTTTTTTGAGTTCGCCTTGTTCCAAAAAAATGCGACCCAATTGGTAACGAAAGAGCGGATTGCTCGGTTCCAAATAGACAGCAGCCAAAACCTCGGCCAGCGCAAGCGTGTGCTCGCCTTGAGCACTAAAAACTGTCGCCGAATTGTTTAAAAAACTTGCAGACTCGGGAAAAAGTTGTCGCGCATAAGCAATCATACGACTTGAACTTTTCAAATCACCCTGTAAATAAGATGCCACAGAAAGGTGATTGTAATGATGTGCCGCAAATTCCAAATCACTCAGGACCTTCACCCCTAAAGCGGGCCCCCTGCGGTCATTCTGCAAGTCATACGTCCAAACATGATTTTTGGGTCCGTATCGTATCGCAGCCATGACGTGCCCGATCTGTCCGCCACCATTTTTCATTTTCTTTTCCACGCCAAAAGCATCCAGCCCGACACTTCTGGCTGCGGCGATAAAAAAACTTGAAAACTCATAACAGCCGATATCCCTGTTCCCCTGTGCGTTCTTCGGAATTAATTCAAGCATGTCCAGCGCAGTCTTAGGCTTTCTTGCCTTTGGACTGTTGTCCTTATCCGCAAACCAGCGCCCCTCTTGCTTGAAGCTCTGCATAAGGTCATAAATGGCGTCAGCTTTGTTTTTCGGCTTTTCATGTGCAGCTGTCGTGTCCTGAATCAATTCCTCTAATGCCTGTGTGGGGAGAAAAGCCACGACGATATCCTCGGGATGCACGCCCGCTTTCTCTAAACGCAAATCAAGATCGGTTACCGATGCAACGAGCAGGGAAATATTTATGATATGTATAGGCCACAGCATCGAGAAAGAAGCGAAGGTGTTATTGTGCTAAAAAGGTCTGCCCTTACTATCTGCGCATTTGATGTTCACGCCAAGCGCCCTTGACATCACCAAGAACCGACGCAAGTTCTCTGCAACCTTCGCTTGTTTGCAGCAATCCGGAATCAATACTTTGCGCAAAATTCAAAAAGTTATCACCTAACGCAATACTCGCATTGACAAATTCTTCAAGACGCACAGTCACCGGTTCAACGAGATACTCTTCTATCTCTGCTTCATCACCGATAAAAAGGCTCACCTCTACGCTTTCGCCCGCCGGCACAAAAGCAAAACAATGCTCACTGTTCATGCAAGCAATCGTTTCGGTGTCTCCACCAATAACCCATTGTGTTTTACGTAACCAACGGTCCAATAACCGCACGACAGGCTCTGATATTGTGCCTGGCTCCTGGCCTGCAGAGCCCATGACGCTAAGAACGATCTCCCCATAGAGGTTATCGATCTTGACCAATTCATCCAAATGCTCTTCTATTTTTTGTTGGATTTGAGACGAACCCACGGGCTCGTCACTCACTTCGACATTATAATCTAATTGAAACTTCATCACCTGATATTTGTTAAAACAATTTCCTCTTTACCCTTTGCAGGATGCATAACGCGATCACTCTACTGCAATCGGCAACCCCAGTGCAACACCCCAGCGAAACTTATTTTCAAGCCATTTTACGGGCTCAAGAGCCTGCTTCCAAATCTTTTTTGCCTTCAACATCAGGTGGCGTGCGATAAGCAGAGCGAAGACGCGCAACGGCCTCTTCTAATTCTTTAACCCATGGCTCGGCTGCCGGATCGCGACGGCCAACCAAAAGCGAGCGCTCATAAACGTAAAGTGCTTTTTTGACCAAAACCCTTATACGTTCTTCCACAACTTCTTCATAAACGGCCCTCTGCTCCGCGTTCAGTTCCTGTGGAGCTTTTAACTCGACAACCATTTCATGAAGCTTTTCATACATCTCACCGATGCCCAAACCGACCAATGCTGCTGTTTTTATGTCACCATAGCGCAATGCCTTAAGGTAGCGATCCTGAGCCTGTAAAAGAAAAGCACACTTAAGCTCCAAACTTTTCTTTAAAATCTCCTGTGGGAAAGCCAAAACAATAAGGTCAAAACGTTCTGCTGAAATCTGTCCTAGTCGAAATGCCGCCTCAGCAACAAACCCCCTATCGTTAAAAGCACCGTATCGCTTCATTTCCCTGTACCAGGAGAGAACTTCTTGAAACATAATCTCCGCATCTTCATAAAGCTTTTGATTTTGGTAAGCGATCCCAAGTCCGACTCCCGCCTCAAGCTGTTCTAAATCACTTAGCCCCGGTTGTGCCAAAAGCATTTGAAAAGCCTTTGCCACATCCTCCCAATTTTCCATATGCGCCGCACAGACGGCCCAGCGAAAATATGCGTCCAACCAAGTTTGTCGGTTTGCGCCGTCATAAGGATCTGGCTCATCGATGATCTCCAGATATTGTTCCAAGGCCTCTTTGAAAAGACTGTCGGCTTCGTAGAGTAACCCCAAATTGAAAAGAGCTGGAATGCGCAACGAGGACTCTGGGAACTCACCAAGCAAACGCACATAAATGGCTCTTCCTCGTGCTTGATCTTCCTGGGCGCTGACATCCACCGCTAAATCAAAAAGTATTTTATCATCATAGGATTTAAGCTTCGTTAATGTGTCTGTTTCTGCCCGTATGACCGCACCACTAAGGCGCATTTTATGATGCTTCGTATAAACATCGACACTACCGGCTAAAGGCTCGGCAATTCGAGTGGCACATGCATTGAGGCCTAAACCGAGCACACCTAAAATCAATAATCGTTTTGTCACATTGACCTCGGTCGACGCCCTGGTGCATCTAAACCCAATCGGCGCATCACCTGTTGCAAATCCTCCCAAACCGGTCGTTTCCCGCTTGGGTTACGCAACAAATAGGCTGGATGAAACGTCGGCATCAAATCAATCCCTGCATAACTTTTCCATTGTCCCCGTAAGCGTGAAATTGGTATATCACTCCCCGCAAGTCTTTGTGACGCATAGCGGCCAAGCGCAACAATCACATCGGGCTTGATCGCCTCGATTTGCTTACGCAAAAAAGGTTCGCAAGCCTCTATTTCATCAAGCTCAGGATCACGATTTCCCGGTGGCCGACATTTGACAATATTCGCAATATAGACACGCTCACGGCTAAGCCCCATCGCGTTAATCATGCGATTTAAAAGCTGTCCTGCCTTACCGACAAAGGGCTCACCTTGACGGTCCTCTTCGGCCCCTGGCCCTTCACCCACAAACATCAAACGCGCATGCGCATCACCACAACCAAAAACAATATTCTTTCGCCCTGTGCACAAAGAGCATCGTTGACAATCCCCCAATTCCTCGCGCACATCAGCTAAGTTCTGTGGGGCATTATCGATGGCTGAAAATGTCGGCGCAAACGATGTATCGACGCCACGCAAGCCCAACTCTGCTTGCAAGTGAACAAACGCCTTGATTTGCGCAATGACATTTTCGTCCATTATTGACCGATCCTCGATTCATTAAGCACGTCGACAAAAAGCATTTGCTTTAGCGATGCCTCGGGTATTCTATAATACTCTTCTAAACAACGCCAAATCAATTTTGAGAATTGTCCACCAGGCGGTGCACACCACTCTAAAAAAAGGCCTTCGGACATAGACGCTATCGGTGTGGCCCGATGCTCCTCCGTCTGCCACCAAGCATAAAAATCGGCAAAGACCTCTACCTGAAAATTCTCTTTTCGGCGAACGTTCTTCCACGCCTTAAAGGCCAGGGCTTCCTTATGTAAAAGGTGGTAATCCCATTCTACGCAGATCCAGAGCGGAAGCTCGGCACTCTGCACTTTGTCTTGCTCTGCGTAACGACGGACAATATCTCTCCTTGTAAGCAAGTTCTTGACGTCCAGACATTCCAATTGACGTAACGCCCCGGGGAACTCGGTTGCCAAGCTCTTCCCCCTTTCCTGGCGCACCTCCATCTCTTCATCCGGTGTTCTCAACTTACCAGCGCTTTCCCAATCTTCGCGCACTGTACGCAGATCAATTAATTCTTCATATTTGTTCTGAAGAAGACGCAACCCAGGAGATGTTAAAGGGCATGTGTAATTGTCTCTCTCTGTCATCAACAAGCCGTCCTTGAGGGCCCTACTTTGACGAAATTAAAACCGGTAATCAACACTTAGATCCGTATTCTCGCAGGTATTTTATGCTTTGAGCTTTGACATCAGGCGCCGCTTAAGTCATGGTTGCAGCCAATATCACACCAACCAGGAATTGGGCTTAAAAGTGATCAGCACCATTGAAAAAGTATTATTTCTGAAAAACGTCGACCTTTTCAAAACGATTCCCGGTGAAGAACTTTCCTATATCGCGCAAATTACCGACGAAATTACCTTCGGCACCAACGACGTCATCTTCAAAGAGGGCGATCAGGGCGACTCGATGTATCTTATTGTCACCGGAAATGTGCGCATTCACTCGGGTGAGCATGTCATCGCAGAATTAGGCTCGGAACAGTGTTTTGGCGAAATGTCTATTCTGGATGCGGAGCCAAGATCTGCAAGTGTCACAGTGCTCAACGACTTAACACTCTTGCGCCTACAAAGAGAAGATTTTGCTGAAATTCTTGCAGAAAAATCTGAAATCGCACAAGGGATTATCAAGGTTCTAACACATCGACTTCGCGAAGCGAATCGGCGCTAATCAGGCCTAAGCATCATGACACAGCAAGGTCCCAGCAAGCGTACCACAACCGAAACGACCAACACACTCGACCTCTCCTCGCCCGCCATGCACGGCCGGTATGGCCCTTTTATGCGTTTTCTTTTCAAGCGCGCTTTTGGACAGATTGAATACCCACCAGAAGCCGCCGAAAAGATCAAAGAATACCACAAAGATGCTGTCGTCATTTATGTCGCCAGAAACCAATCCTTTTGGTTGGTCCTTTATTTCAATTACATCCTTCTGCAACTTGGTTTGCCCTTGGCCCGATTTATCGGTGGCACAAACCTCCTGATTTGGCAGCCTTTGCGTTCCATATGGAAGATGTGGAAACAACGCCGAAATATCCTGGAGCAGGACTGGCGCCACGTCCTGGACGAAGAACCGCAGTCGATCAAAGAAGCACTCATGGCTGAAAACACGTTACGAGAACATCCTAGTCTTCTCCTCATCGATCCGCCCCGAGGTCTTTATCGAAAACCACGACGCCACCAGCCAGAAAATTACCTGCGTATTCTCTTAGAGCTGCAGAAAAAGATGGACAAACCCATCATTATTGTACCCCACGTTGTCACCAGCCGAGATCACGGTGGTGTGGAGACACAAGGCCTGCGCACAAGAATTCTAGGCGACCGACACCAGCCCAGCACCTTTAAAAAACTTGTTCTGCCGCTTACCAGTTTCCGAAAATCCCTCGTCAGGGTCGGTGATTCAATTAATTTAAAAGAATACCTGAAAGAACATCAGCAAAGTGAGCATGAAAAACTTTCCCGACGCCTTCAACATGAACTCAACCGTGCATTCAGCGACGAAGAGCGGGTGGTTGCCGGCCCTCCATTGCCCCAATTTGATGTCATCTCTCGCCACATTCATCGTGACCAAGCCTTGCAAGAAGTCTTAAAGCTTGAAGCAGAAAAGACCGGTTTACCACTGCACACCATTGAACGAAAAGCCGAACACTATCTTAAAGAAATCGCGGCAAATTATACACCACGCATGTTGTATTTTGTCGCTGCTATTCTCAACTGGGTTTTCCATCGTATCTATGACGGTATCGTCCTCGATAAGAAAGGCCTTGAACGCGCGGTCAATGCTGGACGTCACAGCCCTGTTGTCTTCTGTCCATCACATCGTTCACATGTCGACTACCTCATCCTCTCACTTTCGTTATGGAACGCAGGCATCACACCACCGCACATCGCCGCAGGCGTCAATCTCTCATTCTTTCCGCTTGGGATTATTTTTCGCGCATGTGGTGCTTTTTTTCTAAGACGGTCTTTTCGTGACAACCCCTTATACGGGCTTGTGCTTAAATCCTACGTGAAAGAGCTTATGCGTGCAGGCGTTAGCTCTGAATTTTTTATTGAAGGCGGACGCTCTCGAACCGGTAAGCTGCTCATGCCCAAATTTGGCATTTTAACGATGCTCATTAATGCTTGGCGCAGCAGCAGTCAAAAGGACTTACAGTTTGTTCCTGTCTCTATCGATTATGAAAAAATTGTTGAAGCTGGGTCCTATGAACGTGAACTTTCAGGCCGCGAAAAGAAAAGTGAGGATTTGGCCGGATTACTCAAAACCACAAAAGTTTTACGTTCACGCTATGGGCGACTGCACGTCCAATTTGGTGAACCTCTGTCTTTGAATGAATTCATCAACTCATACAATGTTTCAGCAGAATTTAAGCCCGAAAACGAAGAGGTCTGGCGCGGATATATTGAAAGACTCGGCTATAAAATCCTCTCAGAAACAGCCAAGGTCACCACCGTCACCCCCACCTCCGTTGTTGCCACCGCTCTTTTAGGGCATCAGGGGCGTGGCATGTCGCATGACAATTTCCTACAACAAGCCTTAGAAATCGTTCTTTTTCTTGAAGACAACGGTGCACGACTCTCGCCTCCACTGCACTACGCCCAAACCAGAGAGGCCGCATTAACTGAAGCCATCAAAACTCTTAATAAAGAAGAGCTGGTCATCATTGAACAGGTGGGCCGAGACGATAAAAATCCGATTTATCGTATCCCTGATGAAAAACGTTTGCGCCTCGACTATTATAAAAATGGCGTCATGAATCATTTTGCACCTGCGGCGACCGTCGCCCGGTCCATCATCAAACAGACGCAAGATATCGTTTCTTACGAAAAGACATACAATGAAAGTCGAAAGCTTTCACGTATTCTCAAGCGTGAATTTGTCTATGGGGTGGGGATCAATTTTGGGGCTATTTTTGACGAAACCTTGGCCACATTGGCCTTCAGGGGCTTCATTGATGTCCATGAGAATGGTGAGATTCACATCCGTGAGCGTGAATCTCTCGAGCTTTTAGCCGGCCTGCTCGATAGTTTTGTCCAAAGCTACTGGACAACGGCCAAATCACTGCGTGCATTGCAGGATTTTCCTCTTTGGGACAAGGAACTCGAAAAGAGGGCCATTGAGGCCAATCGACGGGATTTTCTTGAAGGTACCATCTCTCGCCCTGAAGCAGCCTCAAAGACCTTAATTTCAGGGGCCTTAGACATTTTTCAGGCCCTCAATTTGCTCAAGACTGAGCAAGAAGGAAAGCGCAAAACCTATCATCTCACTCCAGATGCGGAGGCAGGAAAACTAGAGGAGATGATCGGTGACATTCGGCAATTCCTTTGATAAGTACCCGGCTTAAGCTCTACCACACGCCAAACGTAACCTATTTTAAAGGAGTTAGGAATTATGCCCGCAATAAGTCAGCCAAATAATATCGATATTCTAAGGGGCAATCTTGAGGATTACCAACAACTTCTCGGCGGTGGACAAGAGGCTAAACTCAAGGAAGTAGCCCAACAAATTGCGCACACACTGCCCAACCTGACCAACGCGCAAATTGCAACCCTGGCACCTCAAGATCTCAAAGCCATTGAAGCCCTGGCTGGAAAAAGTTTCTTCGAAATTACCCAAACCAATGCAAATGCAAATGTTCTTATGGATTTTCTCACCCGCGTCGACCAACCGACACCTGATGGCGCGTCTTCTTTACTCGATGCTAAAGAAGCGGCGATTGACGGGCAACGTGAGCATAAGGAAAAACAAGCTCTGGCACAATCGGCTGCAAGTCCCGCTGAGTTCCTCCTCACACTCTCCTCTGATCCCAAAAGCCTGGAAACATCCATGGGGGATTTTATAAAACGCATACCCGATGCCAACATACGTCATGGTATGCAGCAAGAGTTTAAACAACTCAAAGATAACCTCATGAATGCTCGCTTCGAGGCTGAAGGCTTTGAAGCCCCCATGATGAAGCAAGCCATGGCCTTTTTGGTCGGTGCGCCCAACAAGCTTAAACCTCGACAAAAGGCTGCCTTGGAGCAAGCTCTCAAGGACACACCTAGCGATAGTGCACAGCGGGAGCTTTTGCAAAATGCTGCAGCAGCATTCAACCCAGAAAGTTTGCAAACCATTAGCGCATTACCGCCAGCCCAACAGGAACTTTTGCGCACACACTTTACCGCCACCCGTGATGCGGTGAAAAACGTGTCGAACAACCCGGCAGGACTCGGTGTTGCCTTAGAAGATCCTCTCGATGATGGCGATCAGGACACCATGGACGACAAGAGTATCGACAAATTACCTGAGTCACTTCGAAACCCTGTTAAAGAATATCGTAACGCTAAGCATGATTATGACAGATTGGCCAGACGCATCGATGATGAAGTCATGGGGCTCTTGCATTCAGGTATCCCCATCGAATCCTTGATTTTGATGGTCATGTTACGTCTAGGAGAAAAAGCCGAAGGCAAGCTTAAATATAAAATCGAAGAACTGCAGTTATCGCAACAACTCGAAAAGAACCAACTCAATCCTGGTGATTTTGGGCTTAAAGTGAAAAGTGAATCCGTGCTGATGCAGGAACTCCAAGCGGCCATGCAACAACATTCTCAATTGATTCAATCTCTTTCGGAGGTCATGCGACAATTGCAATACCTTGTCATGACGCCTATCAGAAACATGCTCTAGGAATAAAACCCATGAATATAGCCACAGTT
>JASMKV010000340.1 GCA_030749035.1 Myxococcota bacterium
AGTCTACGGCTATACGGCATTATTTAAACAATATGAGGATGAGCACGCTAAAGCGACACTCGATTATCAAAAACGCGCCAGCTTCGAAGAGCTTGATCGGCAGCTGCATAAATCAAATATTTGTTATTTTGGCGACTATCACACACTGCCCCAGGCACAACGCAGCTTTCTGCGCATTTTACGCAGGCTTCCACCAGAACGGGAGGTGATTATCGCCCTGGAATTCTTTCAAGGACGCCATCAAAAGCACGTCGATGCGTTTATGGCAGGAAAACTGGGTGCCGAAGAATTTCTAAAAATCACAGACCATGAAAGCGGTTGGGGCTTTGGTGATTTTCCAAGCTTCGAGCCTATTCTCGAGCTGGCCAAGGAGCGAAACTATAAGGTGCTTGCCATCGACACACGCTCCTATGGCCTCGCCGGCTCATCACTTGCTGCGCGTGACAAATACGCTGCCAGAAAAATAACCAAAGCGCTTAAAAAGCAACCGAACGCTTTGGTCATGACCCTTATCGGCGAACTGCATATTGCCCCCGCTCACCTCCCTCATGATGTCCATGAATTATTAAAAAATCATGATATTGAAGGACGTACATTAATTATTTATCAAAACTGTGAGCGTATCTTCTGGAAACTTGAAGAAAAAGGGCTTGAGCATAGTGTTGCCGTCGTCAAGGTACGTCCTGGTGAATACTGCATGAACAATACGCCGCCCATCGTCTGTCAACAATCGTTCCTTAATTGGCTGGATGTCGAAGACGCGCCGGAACTAGAGGCGCCGGAACACAACTTTCGCCAATACGCCAACCTCATCGCTGAGTTTTTTGATTTACCTCTTGGCAATGCTCTGGATGAGCTTGAAATTACCAGTGTGATTGACCTTTCTTTTCTGCAACGTCTTGCTCGCCGCGGTGACTTTAGCGATGCCGATATGGTGCGCATCAGAGAGCAAATTCTGGATTCAGAGAGCTACTATATCCCGCAAGCCAAAATGGCCTATCTTGGTAATTTGTCGGCAAATCATACCTCCGAAGAAGCAACACATTTCTTACGCCACGTGTGCGCTAAATCTTTTGAAGAGCCGCAGCTCCTGCTTGACGCTTTTTATAGTCGGTCACTCGAGGAGGCGATCGGTTTTATGGGGTCAAAAATCATTAATCACAAAAGAAAGGCTCCACCCCTGCCTTATTTTGAACGCCTTAGCAAAAGTCGAAAAATATCTGCAGATGAAAAGAAGTTTGCGCGCCTCGTGCTCAAACATGTGCACCTGGAAAAAGGTGTGAGAGTACGTAATATGGATGCTGTATACGATTGTGGCCCGGAACTTTTTAACCAGGTCACACACGTATTAGGTTACCGCTTGGGTGAGCGATTATATTATGCGCTCGTTGAAGGCATTCTTAATAAATCTCAAATGCGAGAGCTCTTTTTCTATGATTTCTCTGAAGAGGGTTTGGCTCTACAAACCTATTTTGAATTGATGACCATCACCAGAAATGTGATCGTACCGACTCGACTCTAAGTGCTTAGCTCTTGCGTGCAATTGCCATGTAACTTTCGCCGCCTTCCCAAGGCAAAAACCCGAAAAGAATCAATGGCAGCCAATTTAAAAGGGCAAGTGGGAGTTTCCTCATCAAAGGCAGTCCTGACAACATGGTCGTGCCATCCCTTACAATCTTAAACCCATATTTCTCATGCATAGAGCGCCAATACTTCACCGGTTCTAAAGAAATATGATCAAAGCGATAGGATTTCCATTTTTGCCCCATCACTTTTGCGGCAACTCCCCCTGGATTGGGTGTTGCAGTCAAAAGAATCCCGCCTGGTTTTAAAACCCGCTGGGCTTCGACAAAAAAAGTCTCAGGATCTTTTAGATGCTCAAGCACCTGTATGCACAAAACAACGTCGACCTTGTGATCTTCGAGCGGCCAGGCTGTTTTATCCAAATCCACCGCCAAAATCTCACAGCGTCTTACGCGCTCTTGAGCATAGCTTATGAGTTCCGGCGCCATTTCCAGCGCCATCAGTTTGCTTTCGGGAAACCATCTGTCCAAACACGTTAAGAGATTTCCCGGGCCACATCCGACATCCAGCAGGGTAAGACCACCATGACCTAACTCACCCAAGTGTTGTTTAATTGCGCGTTGCCAAACCCCAAAGGCCACTTGACTTTTCAAGCGCGCAAACAATTCCTTCAGAGCACCACGTTTTTCAGGCAAATATACAGACAGGTCTTGCTCTTGCTGACTCATTTTTTAACGCACTCCCCATGACAGCGACTCATAAATCTCTTTACGGATAAAAACCCGGCTAATCAACCAAACGATCTGCTATTTCTCTCACCACCCCGTAGCCTCCTTGAGCATTTGTGATAAACCGAGCAATTTCAAGGACACGCGGGTGTGCATCAGATGGGGCTGCCGGATATCCGACAATCTTAAGGGCATCAAAGTCATTTAAATCGTTACCGATGAAAAAAACGCGAGCCAGCTCATAGCCCTTTTCCTTACAAAAATCGCGCAGTGCTCTTTCTTTATTTTCACAGCTATGGATAATCTCTAATTTTAGTTTTTCAGCACGTTTGCGTACCACAGGATTCTTTTCTGTCGTTAAAATAAGCTGCGCTAAGCCCTTTTGGCGAATCAGCTCTGTGCCAAAACCATCTCCTCGATGGGCAAAAATCGCTTCCCGGCCATCTTCTAAAACCAACACTCGGTTATCCGTCATCACTCCGTCAAAATCGTAAACCATGAGATCTAGTTCAGCAACCGACAGTTTTGCTTGTTCTGGCATTCACAACTCCCCATTTAAGAATACTGAAATGAGCACTAAGCTCTTTTACAACGTAAGGCAATATGTCCACAACACTCCAAATTTGCCTTGCCCCCTTTCGATGTTGACCTTGTAACCACCTATTGTGACGGCTATAACGCCTGCACAAACGAAATATGCCACTTCACTTGGAGCAATAAATGAAAAAGGCTTTAGTTTGCGGAGCCGGAGGCTTTATTGGCAGTCATCTTGCCAAAAGGCTCAAACAAGAAGGGTTTTGGGTTCGGGGCATCGATCTTAAAGAGCCTGAATTCTCAAGCACGCAAGCAGATGAGTTTCTCTTAGGGGATCTTCGTCATCCTGATTTCTGCAAAAAGATATTCGACCAACAATTCGATGAAGTCTACCAGCTTGCCGCTGACATGGGCGGGGCCGGCTATATCTTTACTGGTGAAAATGATGCCCATATCATGCATAACTCGGCCCTTATTAATCTTAATGTAGCCAAATCATGTGCAGAAGGACAAATAAAAAAAGTCTTCTATGCGTCGTCTGCATGCATCTACCCTGGATATAATCAAACTGAACCAAATAATCCAAAGTGTACAGAAAATTCTGTATACCCCGCCGAACCTGACAGTGAATACGGCTGGGAAAAGCTCTTTAGCGAACGCATCTATTTGGCCTTTCAGCGAAATTATGCACTGAATATACGTATAGCCCGTTTGCACAATGTTTTTGGCCCCGAAGGCGTATGGACGGAGGGACGAGAAAAAGTTCCCGCCGCTTTCTGCCGTAAAGTTGCCCAAGCACCAGAGGGCGGGGAACTTGAGATATGGGGAGATGGTACCCAAACTCGGTCCTTTCTGTTTATTGATGAATGTATTGAAGGTATCCGTCGCCTTATGGGTTCTGAGTTTGACGGTGTGATCAATCTCGGTTCAGAAGAAATGGTGTCGATCAATGAACTTGCACGCATGGTCATGAAAATCGCAGGAAAAACCTTAATGCTTAAGCATATAGATGGGCCTCTCGGAGTCAAGGGACGGACATCAGACAACACATTAATACGTCACAAACTAAATTGGGCTCCCACTGCACCTCTGGTCGAAGGGCTATCCAAGACCTATCCATGGATTGCAGAGCAAGTGGCACTCACAAAGCAA
>JASMKV010000341.1 GCA_030749035.1 Myxococcota bacterium
GCGCAAGAGTTAAAAAGTGATCAAGACTTTGACACGCTTAGATTCGCTGAAAATTCGCTGGCTGGTGCCGCCAACAGCCAGATGTTCATGGCGGGCATCGGTGCCATGAGTACGGCCTGGGCCAAGTTACGCGCCGGAAACGCCGTTAAAGGTCCTCTGCCGACAAACCCTCAGGAGCTCAAAACATTTATCAAAACCAACCCGCAAGCAGCGTCGCAATTACGACAGGCCCTGAAGGAGGCGCAACTTGTCGCTAGAAGCGTCGATGCGACAGATGCACTCGGTGACTTAAGTCAGTCGCTTGCGACCGCCGACTTCAGCAGTGGCAACAAGGCCGTCGGCTCTGCATTGCAGGCAGGACTGGCCATACTTGATGCTTTCGATGGAAGGCTCGCGATCGGGCATCTTACTCCAGGATCGCGTGCGAAGGCCAAAGTCAACGCCAGCAATCTCAAAGCGCCAGAGATTTCCATCGCTTTACCATCTGATGTTCAAGCTATGCTCAGCGATGTCGATGCGCAGACCAAAGAGCAATTCAACGAGATCTTGAGCAAGAATCATATTGATGATTCGACTTTCAAGACGGTCGAAGCGCTTAAAGCCGAGGGCAAAATCAGCGACAAACAGGCCGATGCGGTTTTAAAAGCCTTGCGTCATTTTGAGAGCCAATTGTCGGAAAAACGTTCGGTTCTGGTACTCGACACCGCGATGCTCAGTGCCGACGGTACGAGCTTAAATCAAGACGGTATGACCTTGGTGATAGATCACCACGCGGCTTATGCGCCAGCTGATGGCACACAAAATACGGGGGCACAGGTCATTGGACTTATGCGTCAAGCCTCCGAAAAACATCCGGGTGATACGGATGCGGCTTTGGCCGACTTTCGCAAAAACCTTTTTGGCGACGGGGTCGAACACCTTACACTCACCGCCGACAACTTAGCCGATGCGGCCGAAGTCATGGCCATGCTTAAATCAGAGCCCTTGCAACGCCGCATCATTGAAGATGCAAAATTTGCTGCCATGCTCACCGAATCGGGACAGTTCACCGACTTCGAAGTTTTTAAAGGTGATACTTACGAGAAAGCCAACACCTCAGCCCAAAGCAAGCAGGCCATTGCCATTTCCAAAGCCATCATGATGGAACACTCCCGTCTCTTACGAGAAGCAGGTGTTGCCGGTGGAGATCGCATTGCCGCTTTAAGCGATCCGCAAACGCAGCGAAAACTTTTAAACGATGCGGTTGAGGCTTCGGAGAAAATTTGGGCAGAGGTTCTGACGAACGACTTTAACGCCGACAAGATGGGTCGTGTGGGTGAATTGGCTGCTGAATTTGACACTTGGCGAGGGGGGCCGGAGATTTCCACAAGATTCGATGGCGGGCAAACTTCATTTGCAAACGGCCAGCAGGCACACGCAGACTTTAAGGCGAATCTCCTGGCAGATTTAAAATTGCATTTAAGTCCGGAGAAAGCAGCTCAAGCAGAAAAATTGATCAACGAAGGCTTTTTCGGGCATCAGCCGGTTTCAACAGGAAATCAATTCGCCGATTGGGGAGCCAGTCCGATGGCCAATGCTTATGATGCCAATCCACGCGCTTTAAAACTCGAAATCGCCGGGGAGAGTGCCGATGCCCGCGGCAAAATGGTGATTATCGCCAAATCGGGCCAGCAGGATGTGGACGTTGGGCCTCTGGCCAAAGCACTCAACACAGCAGCAAAAAAAGAACGCACAATACAATTGCGGCAAGAGGGCAAGTCCACCGGGGAAATCAAAACAGAGCTTGAAAAATACGCTCCTTTTACTTCCCGTGGTACGGATTTGCTTTTTAATTTTGGCGGACACCCTTTAAGCCGTGCACAGGTTCTGGCCACGGTTGGGGAGGTTCTGCTGACGCAAGAAAAAAAGTAGCGTTCGCACAGCTCGATGAAATTGGTCGCAACCAACCGCAGGCCACAGCCCACGAGGTTAAGCATCTCCTGGCCTGGCAAAAAACGCGCAATCAATTCTTGAAAAAATGGCACGGCAAAGATCTCTCTTCGGTGAGTTCCAATCTGCAAAATCAGATGACGAAGCGTATCAATGGGCTCAACGATCACATCACGCCAAACGATGTCGCCGGAGCGCGTAAGGAGAATCGCGGCAAAATTATCAGAGATGGGCAAGGGCATATCAAAGACCATGTCGGCGAGGTTAAACAAGAACGGGCCGCCATCGAGCAAATGTTTGTTAAACTTAATAAGCGCCTTGGCGAGTTAGACGCACGTCATCAAAAAGACTCTGCGGAGTACAAGCTTCTAAGCGAGTTTTTTGATGATCTTGAAAAAACATATCGGATGTCGAACTTCACCCAAGGTCAACTTTATCAAGCCCATTCGAAGAAACTCGACGACATGCGCTTAGGCGAACGCCTCAATCACGGCATGCATTCAAACGTTTATGCGCTCGGCGATAAGCAAGTCGCGGTGGTACTCAAAGCTCAAGATGCGCTTGCAAGCGAGGCGCAAAACATCAGCAAGCATTTTCGAGCGCAAATAGACTATATGCATAAGGTGAATGAACTTGAGTTTGAAGGCAGCCAAATTGGTCCAAAAATAGAGCGCCTCATGCATGATGCAGAGGGTCATGTTGTCGGCTATGTGGCAGAACGTATTCAAGGCGAAGAATTAGCCACTCTGGCGCAGCGCGGTGAGCTCTCTGATGCACAATTTAGCGAAGTGCTTCGGCAAATTGATGGACAGCGCCAAGTGCTGCACGCGGCTGGACTGATTCACGGCGATCCCAACAAGAGCAATATTCTCGTCGGTGTCGATAAAGCTGGCGCGGTGAAGGTAAGCCTGATTGATTTTGAACCGGCCAACAGTGCGTTCGGGGTATCTGAGGATGCGGCCATGTTTGACCGCACGGTCAAAGAAGTAGAATTATTGCGGCGCCCAGAAAATGTCAGAGACTTCCTGGCCAAGGAACAAGAGCAGGCTCGCGCGGTTAAGACCGGCGATTTCCTGCGGACAGAGCGGCCACATATTGAGGCCTTGCGTAGCGAGTTACGAGATTTACGCAAAGTATTGCGTGCTGCCGATCAGGATACGAGCGCTGTGAATGCGATGCTCGGCACGCTGGCTTTAGAGGGTAAGGAAGCACGTTTATGGAGCGCGGAGGATTTCAAGCAGGTGGGTGAAAAACTTGCGCAGGATGGTGTCTTAGAAGAGCTCAAATCCTTAGGGGGCGCAGGAGAGAGCCTAAGTCAGAAGCTTGAAATAACATTGGCGCGTTGGCGCTGAGTTTTGATGGCCGTGCGAGCCGTTTACGGAGACTTACGTATCTGCGGGTTAGGGTGCGAACCGTTGCAAGACTTGCTGCGAAGGCGCGACAGCGATAGTTCGCAGCTTAGTCGCGCAGGTGAGTGGTTGACGTTTAGTCGAGTAGGCGAGTGACCGATAACCGATGTCCGATGTCCGATGTCCGATGACCCGATGACTCGATTTCCGATTTCCGATAGCCGATAACCGATTTCCGATGACCGTGCGAGCCAATACGAAGACTAGTCGATACAGCCGAGTGGTCACAGCTTAGGCGCGTAGACGGGCGTGATTGATGAAAATATGCGTGCATACGGTGTCAGCATGCATCGATGGCTGAAATTCAACGTCTTTTTCACGTGCAAAAATGTTCTCTTATGCTGGAACCCAAAAAAAAGAATGCTGATTTCATAGGGATTTCTTTGGCCTAAGGTATGATATTTTGTGGTGATGCTTAGACTTGTATGTCTCTTTAGGCCATAGTGGCCAGGCTTTGGGGTGGGTGGTGTTTAGATAAATTCGGATAGGCGATGCTGCATTTTGTAAAAAAGATCTGGGATTTTTGGTTCAAGCAAGAAGTGGATTTCCCAGAGGATTTAACTTTCGATACAGATGACGACACTTTAGAAGCACCGCAAAGTGATGCGCGTGAGCACTCAGGCCGGATGGAGCGAATTCGGCGTGTGAGTGAGGAGTTTGATCTCGCCACGTTGGGGCTGGGTGGCGATGCGCAGGCTACCGGCGAGGAGAAAATGGCCCCAGCACGTTTCGAAGAGCTTAAAGCCTTGGTGTTCTCGCATTTTCGTGAACATCGCCAGGAGTTGCCGGCCTTCCCCAGTCTCGCCGCACGGGTTTTTTCGCTCATTGAGCATCCTGAAACCGACATCAATGAGCTGGTGCGTGCGATCAATCAAGATCCGCAGATTGCTGCCCAGGTCATCAAGAATGCCAATTCAGTGATTTATGCGCGCGGGGTGCAGATCCTATCGATTCGGGATGCGGTCACGCGTTTGGGCCTTCGGCAAGTGGCCAATATTGCCGCAGCGGCTTCGACCAGCGCGCTTTTTGATATGGAGGTTAAGGCGAGTCACGAGCAATTTATTCCCATTTGGCGGGAGCAGTGGCTGCATGCCATGACCACCGCCTACAGTGCCGGTTGGTTGGCCGAAGAGCTTTCGCTGGGGAATTCCGGACAGGCTTTTTTAGGCGGAATGCTGCATGATATTGGTAAAACAATCGCGCTGCGTGCTTTGGGCGCGCTGATTGTGGGTGGGCAGATCAAGGAAAGCCTATCGCCTGAAACCGTCAATACGATCATGGAAGAGAGCCATCTTGATTTGGGCTCTGAAATGGCCATTTCCTGGGAATTACCTGAATTTCTGGTGATGTTGGCGATGGAGCATCATCAAGTCGATTTACCATCTGGGGCAGATTATCAAGAACTTCACATGGTTAGGGTTGTTTCGGGACTCAATGAGTTGCAACGTAATCCACATTACCGCACAGGCCTTGAAGACGAAGTGCGCTCTTCAGCAGACACTTTAGGGCTCAGCAATTTTCGTCTGCGGGCCATTTCATCTCAGGTCAAACTCTTTTACGAGCAGGCTCTTGCGGCACGTCATTAGTTTCGGTAAGAGGGGCCACCCACGTGAGGAGTAAAGATGGGCACTTCGATGAATATCTTAGGCTGGATTTCCATGCTGGTTGGGGTCGCCATTGCGGGTATGGGTGGCGCGCCGATTGCTGAATATTTTGGCTTCATTTGGCTGATGCATGCGCTCGTTTGGATGTCCTATATTGCGCTTTTTTTACTTTCAATCGCAACCTTGGTTGTGGGCGGCTTGGGGCTCTACCATGGTTACTTAACCGTGATTGGACAGTCTCCTGGGACGATTTCAGGACATAAGGTTTTGCCGAATACGATTGTTCCGGTTGAGCCCGAGGTAGAAGAAATCAAAAACCCTAAAGCTTAATTTGGGTCTTTCTTGTCGCTTTAAAACTTTTCAGAATCATTTAAGGTTTCAAATATTTTTTCGCCAACTTGGTTTGTCGGGTTTCAAGAGATTGTGTTTCCCCATCAATCCACAAGTGCTCTATGACAGTATCGAGTTCCAGAGGATCGGCCGACCAGAGTACAAGGTTGGCTCTTTTGCCGATGGTGACGCTGCCAAGTTCTTTATCTTTACCAAAAGCAAGGGCAGGTGCGAGCGTGATGGCTTTGATCGCTTGTGCATACTCGAGTCCCATGGCAACTGCACGGCCGGCCTCTTGTCGAAGTCTCCGTATATTTTGCATGCTGTTGCCCGTAGAGATAATGACTTTCACACCGGCGTTGAGCAAGCGCGATGCCAAATCATCGTGTGAGAAAAGTTTTTCAAAAGATGTGGGGTATTGGTGTGATGGCGTCAGGATAACCGGGATATCGTTATTGATGAGCGCCTTGCTGACCTGCCAACTTTCGGCGCCGCCACTTAGAACAAGTTTAATCTTATGGCGCTTACAAAAACGGATGGTCTGCAGAATATCGCTGGCTTGATTTACCGTCAGCACCAAAGGCATCTTGCCTTCAGTTACAGGAATGAGCGCGGCCAGTTGTTCTTCATCAAGGGTGAGGCTGCGGCTGGCATTACGTTCAAAGTCACGAAAATTCTTCACGTAAAAGCGACTGTCATTAATCATATTATTCAAGCTCGACCAGAGTTTGGCCTTCGAACCACCGTAGGCACGGGCAGCTCGGGCACCAACGGCGCCATACATGGCAATGGGGGTATCCAGTGTTTTGCCCATGCCATAAAGCTTGGCGTCGAGTTCTACCCAGATCCCAGTACCGTGAATGAGTTTGCCTACGGGCCGGGCGATAACACTGGTGATGCCTTCTGCTCTGGCAATAGGGATGCGTACCGACTTTGGATTGAATGCGGGACCGACATGAAAAGCCGGGGTCGCATTGGATTTTGGACCCTCAAGATAATAGTTGTTGGTCGATTCTTCCATGCCGACTTCGGAGAGACCGATGGTCGACAAGGTTTCAATAAAGCCGGGTGTGAGGATTTTGCCTAGGCCGTTGATGACTTTGGCCGGATTGGTTACCGGGGGCTCGTTGCCGACATAGGTGATTTTGCCCTCATCAATAATGACCGTGGCGTTGGTGAGTGCGGTGCCATCGCCAACTTCAACCCGCGTATTTTCGATGACGGTCGGTGTGGATAGAATGAGCGCAGCCAAGGCATAAAACATGATAGCTCCTATTGGGAATCGATTTCAAAATCGGATTGATGGCTTTTGGGTCCAGACTTTTCATAGATGAGCATGCCGTTAATAATGACCTGTTCAGCCTGAGCGTAAATGCTAAAAGGGTTTTTGTCCCAGATCACCAGGTCAGCCCATTTGCCTGCCTCAAGCGTACCGACCTTGTCATCTATGCCCAAGGCCCAGGCAGGATTGGCGGTGATCCAGCGCAAAACGTCATTGTCATTGATGGTTAAGCCAATTTTTGCCGCGGCGGCTCTGGCTTTTGCGGCTTCCTGATTAAGATAGCGTATGTCGTTGCTTGAGTCTGAGTGGATAATGGCGCGCGCCCCAGCTCGGGTAAGTAAACCCGCATTTTGTGGGATGCCGTCAAAAGCTTCCATTTTAAATCCCCACCAGTCTGCCCAAGTCGAAGAGGCGACGCCTTCGCGTGCCAGTCGTGAGGCGAGTTTGTAGGCTTCTAAGGCGTGATGAAAAGAGCGGATCTTAAAGCCAAACTCCTGCGCCAAATCAAGCATGATGTGCATTTCATCAGCACGGTAGCAGTGGTTGTGCACTAAAATTTCACCCTTGATGACTTTCGTTAAAGTTTCCATGGTCAAATTACGTTCAGGTAGGGCAGGTGGGTCATCTTGTTTTTCAAGATCGAGATGGTTGGTGGCTTGCCAGTGTTGAAGATCACGCTCATAGGTTTGCCAGCGTTTCATATACTCGCGTGCTTTTTGAAAGGTGGCACGCATCTGTGCAATATTGCCCATGCGGGTACTTGGAGAGCGTCCTTTGCCTTTATAAACCCGTTTGGGGTTTTCACCGCAGGCCATTTTTAAGCCCTGTGGCGCGCCTGGAAAGCGCATTTGCCGGGCGCTGATCTTGGGCTGGAGATGGGCCACATAGGATCGCCCACCGATAAGATTGGCTGAACCGGGCAACACTTGAATGGTGGTGATGCCGCCACCTAAAGCACGAAAAATGGCAGGGTCTTGCGGCCAGAAGGAATGCTCTGCCCATATTTCAGCGGTCACGGGATGGGTGGCTTCGTTGCCATCGCTATGCGCTGCCACATAGGGGACGGCATAAACACCCATGTGTGAATGGGTGTCAATCAGACCAGGCGTGATAAATTTTCCGGCGATATCAAGAATGACCGTGCCTTGTGGAATATTTGCTGGCGCGCCTTCGCCGACCGCTTCAATCGTCCCATTGGCAAAGTGAATAAAGCCAGGGGAGAAGATATCGCCTTTGGCCGTCATGATGGTCGCGTTATGGAGGATGATCGATCCCGCATTCACCATGCGTTCGGGATCGGTGGGTTCTTTGGGGAGCGCATCGGGGGCCAAAAGAGGCTTCGATGGAATAACGATTTCTTTTTTATTCAAGCAGCCCATAGAAACCATGAGTGCTGCGCACGTGCCTATCCATATTATTCTTTTCATGATGTCCACTCTCGTAACATAAAGCGAAAAAAATTGCGATAGTTCTCAAGCACTTAATGGAGTTTAATGCCCAGGGCGGCCGCGTCTTGCGGCGTGTTCAGATCGACTCTGATGTTGGGGTTTGTGGTTTTGAGTAAAACAACACGATTGGCCTTTCGGCGGACCACATGGTGGGCCCCCTCGTCGGCCAGCGGGGAAAGCAGCTCGGCTTTGAGGGCTTGGCCAAAAAGCACCGGGTGTCCGCGTTTGCCCTCGAGGGTGGGTACAACAATGGTTTCATGCGTTCTTTGGGGGTGCGTAAAAAGTGCTTTAAGCAGTGATACTTCGGCAAATGGATAATCGATAGGCCATAAACATAGGGCATACTCTTGTGGGCATTCGCAGATGGCATGGCGCAGAGAGTCGATGGGGTGACCACTGCTTTGCCCCTTAATCAGTCTTATTTTAGAGCCCTGGGTTTGCATGATGCTGGCCAATTCTTTGAGGGCGTCGCTTTTTTTAAAAGGAAAGCCTTCGTTTGCATCGGCGGTAACCACAATCACTTGCGCAGAACCCGCATCGAGTGCTTTTTGGGTCATCGATTGAATGAAACTTGCGCCATGATGGTTTAAGAGTGCTTTGGGAAAGCCCATGCGGCGTGAGAGCCCAGCGGCCAGAATGACGGTGGAAACAGGCATTGCCTTATCAACTCTTGAGGGCTTGATTTCGGATTTGTATCATTTGGGCGCAAATCGCAACGGCAATTTCTTCAGGTGTCTGCGCCGCAATATCGAGGCCGACAGGACAACAAATCTTGTCAACAGCCTCTTTGGCAAAGCCTTTGCCTTGGAGTCTTTGAATTTGCATCGAGGCTTTTCTTTGACTGCCAATGCAGCCGATAAAAGCGTGCTCATGTTGAAGGCTAAATTCAAGGAGTTCTTGATCCAAGCGGTGCTCTCTTGTGGCAATGACAATATAGGTGTCTTGTCCAAAAGGGATCTCGTGCAGGGCTGAGTGTTCGTAAGAATTAATAATATGCTGTGCTTGTGGAATGCGTTCGGCTTTTACATTTTCTTCAAGATCATCGATCGCATAAATTTCGAATCCAAGTGGTGTTGCGCATTCGATAAGTGCTTTTCCGACGTGTCCACATCCCATCACCAGGAGGGTCGGTTTTGTCATTATGGGCTCCACAAAAAAAGTCATTTGACCGCCACAGCACATCGCCAGTTCAGCGGTCAATTTGTATGTTAGCATTTCCGCATAGTTTTGTTCTATGACTTTGTTGGCAAAAGAAACAATCTTGTGCTCGACAACGCCACCACCAATCGAGCCGGCAATGCGCCCATCTTTATACACAAGCATGCGTGCACCGGGCTTGCGTGGTGTAGAACCCGAGCAATCAATCACCGTGACCAGTGCGGATTTTTCGCGGTTTTGTGCGGCTTGGGCTGCAAGGGTCAGTATATCGGTGCTTTGAGGCATGGTTCTAAAGACATTCCTGGTTGAGCGCCCATTGTAAAGATTACATTAATATGAGACGTATCGTGAAGAATTTCTACGTATTTTGCAAGAATAAGAGACCGTATATCGATGAAAGTTCTGCTCGGAGTCATTGCTGTTTTTATGCTTGGTGGCATTGATCCCACTTTGGAAAGACCACAACCAAGGATATATTTCACTTCCAGCTCGGTTGATGTGAACGAGATGAAGGATTTGTCAAAAATCAGCTTCAAAGGCAGTTTAAGCAACAATTTGGAGTGCGGTGTCAAAGATCTACGTGTCCACGTCAAGCTTGTTGAATTTAAGCCCAAGACGCAGACGGTGAAAGCCGCGCAAAAGGGTCGGGAAAAGGAATTGAAGTGGAGCCTAAACGAGATCATTCCGTCTGGTTCGACAAAGGAGATTAAATTTTCTGCTGAGATAAACGACTTGGCTTTTAAACCGGAATATTTTTCCCTGTCGATTTACAGTTATACACTCGCCAATGCAGCGCCATCTTGTGTCGAAGCACTTATGGCGGCCAGAACGAAAGCAGATGCGCGTGCATTTGTCTTAAGTTTTGGTTTGCATGAGAATGATGCGGGAAAAAGGGCCGTTTATGAGCGGTTTTCAAAGAGAGCAGAGCTTGAGATCTTTTTTAAGGAGCGGTTGAATTCCTTATTGGGGGATTTTAAAAGCGAAGCAGCGATTCAAGCGATGCTTTATAGCGCCCAAGCTTTGAGCGTGATTGGTTCTCAGGAGATTGCTTCTGTCTATACCAATGCCATCGAAACATTAAATCATTCTGAAAATGAAAACTATTTCGAGTTATTTAAGCTTCAGCAATTGAACGAACAAGGCGATGCGCTTGTTTTTAGCCGAACACTACCCATGTCGCTTAAAAGCATGCGGGAAGCTCTCCATTTTAGTTCATTAGAACACGGGCGACTTTGGGTACAAAGAAAAGAGATTGCTGAATTAAAAGAGACACCTCAAGTATTGCGCAAGATTAAACCCTTATGGACGAAATATACAGGGCAGGAAAGTGGCTCTTTTCCTGCTCTTCTGCTCTTGGGTATGTTTTTGGTCTTGCTCGTGCTTGTGATTGCTCTTATGAGAAAGTTGAGGAAATAAATTGATGAATGAACAACAAAACATAGCGGATACAGCATCATGGTTTGTTTCAGAAGATGCGGATGTCTTGTTGGTGCGCGGAAGTGAACGCATTGAATTGCTGCATCGTTTGTCGACCAACGACCTTACACCGCTTAACGACAAAGAGAAAAAAGTTTCAACAGTGTTTACCACTGCTCAAGGAAAGATTGTCGATTGGGTTTCGGCCTTTTCTCTGGAAGATGCGCTCCTTTTGCGACTTTCACCCAATCGAGGCAAGGATTTAGCCAATTGGATTAATCAATTTATCATTATGGAGGATGTGGAGATAGATAATGTTTCCTCGCAATGGTGTTGTCTTGTTGTGCAGGGCAAAGCCGATATGAGTGCAATAGGCATCCCAGACCAATTAGACAGTGAGCACTTTGTGCACCTTGAGGATGGATTATGCTTTCGAGCGCATGCAGCTTATGGTGACCGTTATGATATTCTTATTAAACGAGAACAAGAAGAGGGCTGGCGAGACAAGTTAAGTCGCGCGGGGTACCCACACGTGTCCGATAGCTTTCTGGAAGAGTCCAGGATTTTGGCCGGTGTGCCCTCGCCACATTTTGAATTTGAAGATGAAATCAATCCTCTTGAGCTTCGCCTAAAAGAGCATGTGATTTCATGGACCAAGGGCTGTTATATTGGGCAGGAAGTGATTTCCAGATTGGACTCTTATGATAAGTTGGCGAGAATTCTTATGGGTTTTGAGTGCGCAAAACCCATTCCTGAAGATGAATCGATTCGTTTGCGAAAAAATGGAAAAAATTTAGGACGCATTACCTCGAAATGTCTTTTAAGCAATGGTCACACCATCGGCTTGGCTATTGTGAAGCGTGATGAAGCAACTCCTGGAGCCGTGGAGTTAAGCGGTGACTTTGGCCAGATGGAGATTGAGCTGAAGGATAGACCCTTCTGGGCTGACGCCTAAAAGAGATTTTTATTTTTGGCATGAATATGTTTGTAAATCACTGAACGACGAAGACCGAGTTCTTTGGCCGTTTGCGCAACATTCCCATTGGTTTGCGCATAGGTTGCGAAGATGAAAGGGGTGATCAGTTGTTCCCAGCTGTTGTTGCTTGGATTTACTGTGCCGATAAGTTTTATGTCCTTTGCATCTAATTGATCGGTGGTGGCCATAAGCACAGAGCGCACCAGGGTGTTTTTGAGTTCGCGAATATTCCCCGGCCATGCGTAATGAAGAATTTTAGAGAGTGCGTTTTGGCTTAGATGATGTTGGGGAGAAAAATCACGAAGAAACATTTGTGTCAGGTATTGGAGATCGGATTTGCGTTGTCGTAAAGGTGGGATGGTAATGGGCAGGACACAAAGTCGGTGGTAAAGGTCTTTTCTGAACGTTTTTTGTTCGACCATGTGTGCTAAATTTTGATGGGTTGCACTGATGATTCGGACATCAACCTGTTCTTCCTGGCTGTCGCCGACTTTTCTGACTTTACCGCTTTCAAGGGTGCGTAAAAGTTCGGCTTGTGTGGCAAGAGATAATTCTGCGATTTCATCTAAAAAAAGTGTGCCTTTATCGGCTTTATGGAAGGCGCCGGCTTTTTCGTGTTCGGCACCTGTAAACGCACCTTGCGTATGTCCAAAAAGTTCAGAGGCGGCGAGTTCACGTGAAAGACCAGCAGCATTGATGGGGACATAATCTCCTTTTCGCGCACTTGTGGTATGTATATGGCGCGCTAAGACATCTTTACCAACACCGCTTTCTCCATAAACCAGCACAGGTATGCTGGTCGGTGAGACTTTTTGTGCAATTTTAAAATAGGCAGCATGGGTCATTGTGGGGAGGTGATGAATGGGTTGCTTTTGCGTCATAGGGTCTCCTTTTGGTCTTTTGACTGTCATCAAGAAGGATGCCTAAAAAAGAGTGAATGATTATGGGGCAGCAAAGGTTGGACGTTTCAGATTGAAACACGGCGCGTTTCAGTATTAAACATGCCTTATGTCGTTGAATACAAAGATGCCAGAACTGGATGCGGTCGAAGCATTGATGCTTGAACTGGCTAAGCCATACGCCCCTTTAGACGAAATGGTGCATTGGCATTTGCAAAGTGGCGGAAAGCGATTGAGGGCACGCTTAGGACTCTCGATGGCCAATGCAATGGGTTTGGAGACAGCGCAAGCTCTTGGCTGGAGCGCGGCTTGTGAATTGATGCACAACGCCACATTGGTCCATGACGATGTCCAGGATGGTGATCTGCTCAGAAGAGGGCAGCCAACAGTATGGCACAGATTTGGCGTGTCACAGGCCATCAATGTGGGTGATTTGTTTTTTATGATAGCCTTTGAGGCCCTAGAGCATGTGCCCTGCGAGGATTCGATGCGCTGGCATTTAAGTCAAGCACTGGCACGCTCTTGTGCAAGAGTCATTCGTGGACAGAGTTTTGATGTTTTAGTTGCGCAAAACCCGGTGCTGACATGGGAACATTATTGGGAAATCGTTGATGGCAAGACCAGTTCTTTTTTTCAGCTGCCCGTGGAGGGTGTGTTGCGGATGCAGCATGCTTCAGAGGAAGAGACAACACGGCTTCTTGATGTATTTAAGCAGGTTGGAAGAATTTTTCAGATTGTTGACGATGTTGTTGACCTTTTTGGTGAGAAAGGCAGAGATACGATTGGCAATGACATTAAAGAAGGGAAGCTCTCGGCATTGGTGATCGAATACTGTGCACACAAACCGGAACAAAGTGATTGGCTCTTGTCTGTTTTGCGTAAGCCCAGGAAGGAGACAAGCCAGGAAGATGTAGAGCAGGTTAAGGTGGCCTTTGAAAAAGCAGGGTTACCGGGTCTTTTGCTGACGCGTATCGAAAACGCTGAACATGAGATTCGCGCATCACTTCAACATTCAAATGCGAATATTGTTCCTCTTGTCGATGAGTTCTTGACCTTAATTAAGGTGGCCCTTTAGCGCAGGTACAAAACGTTTAGAAAGCGTTTATGGGGAGGGGCATTTCTTTAAGGCCGCTTGTGCTTGGCGATGATAGATTGAACTTGGTCGTGTTAAATGACTTATCAGAAGAAGTTGTTTGCAGGTTTGCTTGTCGTGAACATCCTGATTGAGCTCAAGAGCAACCAGCTTTGTTTTGGCCAAACCTTCCAGTTGCGCAAAACCTTTGGCAAAGCGATTATCCCAGGGGATGGCGGCAAAACCCTTATTCCATGCCATATAAGCTTCTTCATAGGATTGATTCTTCCATGCCACATTACCCGCCGACAAAAGGACGTCACTTAATCTTTTGCGGATTTTTTGCCGAAACAAGTTGGTGCAGTTTTTTGGGATAATTTCTCTGTCAAGGGCAAGAATGCTTTGGATTGAGCCGGCAGCAAGCAGATAAGCTTTCTTTTTTTCATTCAGGGTACTGCTCTTATAAAGTTTTCGTATGGCAAGCAGATTGCGATGCAGCCGACTTGCACCCGCCCGCGCAATATATTGCCGAGCATGATTTATCGCGTCATCGATTTTATCCTCTGCGTAGTAACGGGCAGCGTATTGCACTTCTGTATCGGGGTATTGCGCTGCGAATAGACGAGCCTGCGTTTCAGCACTCGCCTGCATTGTCATTTCCTTTTTGATACGAATATTACTCTTCAGTTGTATTAACGCTGCATCATACGGGGTGTTTTCGGGGGCATCTTGTAAGATTAACGCTGCCTCAACAAGTTGATCTTTGTTAAATAGCTCCAACCCTTTCTTTAAAAGTGCCCGTGCATCCAATGTGTCTGTCACAAACTTCAGTTCTTTTTGAACCGAATCATTTAAAGGGTCTTGTGCAATAATCCGTTCATAGATTTGCTTGGCACCACTCCAATCTTCTTGTTCGGAAAATATTTTGGCTTGGGTGATTTGGTTCGCTAAAGCTTGCTCGTAAAGCGCCGCACTGCTCTTTTGTGATGTTTTGTTGGATAAAAGATATAAGGAAACAAAGATTACAAGCAGTACCCCAAAAATCAGCGCCGCAACTTTTATCTTGCCCAAAGCAAAATTCGTTTTAGGCGCAACGGTCTGTGTATGAGATGCATTTTGACTAAAAAGGAATTCGACTTTACCGAAGCGAACCAGATCACCGTGGTTGAGTTCCATGGGGTTCTCGAGGCGCTTGTTGTTGACCCAGGTGCCGTTGGAGCTGCCATTGTCTTGAATGACAACAGCATTGGCTTCGCAAGATAGTCGTGCATGACTTCTGGAAATGGATTGATGATCAATGGCAAAAGCATTGCTGCCCACGCGACCAATATCGATAAGGCCTTTTGGGACAGGGAATCGTTGTTCCTTACAGGGGGCTGTTTGGCCAATTAAAATATAATTGGCATGCTCTAGCATGCTGTCGTTAAGTACATCGATGCGGTAATTGCCAACTTGGACAAGATCACCTTTATTCAATTTCGTGGGATTCGATATGCGTGTGCGATTGACGAAAACACCGTTGGCGCTGCCGAGGTCCTCGACGAAATAAGCCTCTGCAGAGCGATAGATGCGCGCGTGCTTTCTCGACACTTTCCCGCCATTAAGAACGATGGCGGATGCGGGATCTCTGCCCAGAATATATTCGGCTTGACTTAAGGTGATGTCCTGACGGGGTTGTTCCGAAGAGCTAAGAGCGATTTTGAGCATGAGATCAGACGACTTTAGGTCTCATCCTGAAAAATAGTGAAATCAGCTTTGATGCCCATAGCGCCAATGCTTTCAAAGAAGCGCGGAATAATTCCAGTGGGTTTAAAGTGTCCAGAAATTTTCCCTTGCTCGTCTACGCCATCTTGCTCAAAAACAAAGATGTCTTGCATCGAAATCACATCCCCCTCCATGCCCGTGACTTCAGAGATATGCGTGATACGTCTTGAGCCATCTGGAAAACGGGTTTGCTGTACGATAATATCAATGGCGCCGGCAATTTGATCGCGGATTGCACGTATGGGCAATTCCATGCCGCTCATCAGAACCATGGTTTCGAGACGCGAGAGTACATCGCGTGGTCCATTCGCGTGAACGGTGGTGAGTGAACCATCGTGACCAGTATTCATGGCTTGCAACATATCGAGTGCTTCGCCGCCACGACATTCGCCAATAATGATTCGATCGGGTCGCATACGCAATGCGTTGCGCACCAAGTCTCTGATATTGATTTCGCCTTTGCTTTCAACATTGGGTGGACGGGACTCGAGAGAAACCAGATGCTCTTGATTAAGTTTAAGTTCGGCAGCATCTTCAATCGTAATGATGCGTTCATCTTCAGGGATAAAGTTACTAAACACGTTGAGGGTGGTGGTTTTTCCTGAACCGGTTCCACCAGAGATGACAATGTTTTTGCGTGCTCGCACACAGGTTTGTAAGAATGAACCCATATTGTGTGTCAGTGAAGCTTTGCCGATGAGATCATCAATGACCAAAGCTTTACGGGTGAATTTTCGAATGGTTAAGACGGGGCCATTTAATGCCAGTGGAGGAATAATGGCATTCACACGCGATCCATCTTTGAGGCGTGCATCAACCATGGGTGAGCTTTCATTAATGCGTCGGCCAAGCGGCGCCAGGATGCGTTCAATCACACTAAGTACGGCTTGGTCGCTGGAGAACTCCCGGCTTAGAGATTCAATTTTACCTGCACGTTCAACATAAATTTGCTTGGCGCCATTCACCATAATTTCATTGATGGAATCATCTTGCAGTAAGCTTTCTAGGGGGCCGAGCCCTAAGGCTTCGTCGAGAACCGATTCGACAAGATGTTCCGAGTCAATGCCTTCAGGGATTTCGT
>JASMKV010000342.1 GCA_030749035.1 Myxococcota bacterium
CCCCGTCTGGTCCGCAACATAGAAAACATGCCGGAAATTTATTTTGAGACCTACGCCGGGGATGGCAGCAGCAGCATTTACAAACGCACCATCAGCGACACCGATGATTTTATTTGGGGCGCCCCCGAACTCGTGCGCAGCAACGTGAGTGCCTCCAAAAGCACGCTCTTTAGCTTCAATACGGCTTGCAACGCTGAGGTTCTCGGCTGGCTCGATAAGGATGGTGATGATGCTTTCATCAATACGGTCTATACCGGCAGTCATGGCATCGGTGGCTTAGGCATCCATGACCATCCTTCGATGATGGATGGACGACTCACCGAGAGTGGTCACACGGAGCACTACGCCCTGGCTTTAGGGGCCCACAGCGACAAAGGCCATCAGCGCCTTTGCGCCGCCTGGGTCGAAGAATTAAGTGAAAGCAACACGCCCGTGTATTTGACCTGTAAGGATTTTGTTCCCGCCAGCGCCTGCCTCAATGATGGCCACGCCGCCTACTGCGATACCGGTGGTGTCTGCAATGTACAGGAAAGTGATGCCAACAGCTGCGACAACCATCTCGAATGTTTTTCCTTATCCTGTGGCGAGCAAACCGCCAACACTTGCGCCCCTAAAGGTTATCCCTCAAACTTCGCGGGTGAGGGAGGCTGGACCTGCAGCCCAGGCAGCGGAGAGGAAGACTGCCGTAGTGGGACTTGTGTTGTAGACCGGTGCGGCTGGTACCAGACAGGCAACGGCATCATCGAAAAAAATCCACTCATCATAGGCGGAACGCCAACAGAATGCGACCCGCTGGCCACAAACCCTTGCAGTCCATTGGGTCATTCCGGCTGGGATTGCGTCTTCTATGCGGAAAAATACCTCTGTCAGGAAGCCTGTGATGATGGCAATCAGGAGGATGGCGATGGCTGTGATGAAGGCGATATTGAAGACGATTGGAAATGCGAAACCGACCTGTCTCTGCTGCCTAATTCCGTATGCGCTTTAGCTTGCGCGGATGGGGCCGTCGACGACGGTGAAGGTGAAGGTTGTGACGATGGAAACACTGATGAATTGGACGGTTGTGACGCCAGCTGCACGATCGAAGGGGGCTGGAGCTGTGTTGCCAGTCCATCGGCCTGCACCAGCAGTTGTGGCGATGGGGCGTTGGCCTTGGGCGCCGAGGCCTGTGATGATGGCAACGGCGGGGAAGGCGACGGCTGTGACGATGGCTGTAATATTGAAGACGGCTGGGACTGCACCGTTCAAGCCGGCGCCACCAGCTCCTGCAGCGAAGTCTGCGGCGATGGGCTCGTCGTCGGCACCGAAGAATGCGATGGACCAACTTGTGCAGATGGGACCACATGTATCTACGGTGGAGCCGCATGCGGCGATCAATCCGATTGTGAAGCTCGCGACGGTGGTGGCTGCGATAAGAATTGCGAGGTCGAAGACGGTTGGACCTGTACCGGAAGTCCGTCGACCTGCGGCGCTACAGAGTGCGGGGATGGGCACAAAGCCGACAATGAATACTGCGACGATGGATTTAACACCGCCTGTGGCGCTTGCAACGCGGACTGCACCGCCGATGGCAGTGGCAGCGCCTGCGGGGATGGTGTCGTTTGCCCGGACACTGAAGTATGCGACAGCGGGCTGAGTTACAGCTGTAATGGTACCGTCATGCGTGATTTGGGCTATTGTGGTGCTTCAGGCGACACTGCCGGAACTTGCACTGAAAGCTGTCAGACATTTAACGCTCAACAATGCGTCAACCTGAACGCTGCAAACAACAACTATAACGACAGTGCGGTTTTTGGCGATGGCGGCTGGTTCGCTCTGGGCACCTCCGCCTGCACCTCGAGCACGGGCGCCGGCGTAAGTCTTGATGACTCTTTTGACTCCAAACGCCCCGCCTTGATTGTCGATGCGGACCTACACCCCCAGGTGGTCTGGGCACAAGTCCAGGATGGAGGCGTTATTCAAATCACACTCAAACCCTGGGATGCGGATAGTGAAGAGTGGGGCACGAACGTCGATCTGAACACCGCCAATACATCATGGGATAAACCTACTGTCGATTTTGTTAAAACAGATGGTTATTGTTCAAACACCCCGGCAACAAGCTGTAGCGGCGACGGAGAATGTGGCGGTGGTACCTGCGCATTTGGCACGATTGGCGTAAGTTGGATCGGCGACCCAACCAGCCAAGGTTATGATACACCGCACGCAACGATTCTTTCTTTTCCCGAGCATACCGAGCTCTGGCCCCAAGGCGGAAATGCCGAAGTTGGTGATGAGAAAGTTCGCGACACTGATATTGCCATGCATCCCGATGGCGAACACGTTTTGGTCTTCACTAAAATTGGTGGCGAAAAGGATTTCATCAGGGCACAGCGATTCGTGGCCATGTCCTGGGTCAATTTTGAAGACGACGAAAACAATGTAATTTCTAATGTTGACGAGCTTTCGAATGCCACTGAAAGCTTGGACGCCTTGCAAAATGTGCAAGTCGTGATCGACCATCATAAAACCGCAGGTAATGGTTATATTTATGTCGGCTATCAAGTTCAATCCGGCCCTTGCTCTAGTTCTGAAAATCTCTGCGGTATTCGTGTGAAGCAATGGAACGGTACCGAAGAGAATCCTTGGGGCGGTGCTGGCCTGTTAAGCAATGCCGGCACCTGTGCAACCGGTGGGGCAGCTTGTACACATCACGATGATTGCACCGGCGATTGCCTGAATATGAATTTTTCCCATCAATTCGACGGCATCTCCGGACATGGGGGTAGAACGGCCCATTTCGCCCTAGGCACTCAAGGTGACAAGTACAACTTTCCGGTCGCCCTCTTCAATCATGAAGACGAAGAGAGTCTAAAGATTACTCGCGATACAAAACCCACCACTTACGAGAAATGGAACGGTTATGTCACCGATGATGCTCCGGATGTTATCGTTGCTGGCGGTGTCGAATTTCCAGACAGCCAATTGGCCTTGCTCTGCGGTACGCAAGATCTGCCGGTTGCTGCCTGGATCGAAGACGTTTCTGGCGTCCAGCAGCTGCATGTGGCCTACCTTGGTGCCGATAACGATGGCGACGGCAAACGCAACGACTGGCAACCTTTGCCAGGCACCGGCGCAATGCAAGTTACTACTGGTGGCACGACAGACGTTTCTGAAGTCGATTTAGCCCACTACCGCGAGAGCGACACCGACAGAGTCTGTGTCGCCTGGCAACAAAAAATCAGCTACGGCACCAACGATAGCACTCAAAATATTTATAGCCTCTGTTACGACTTTGAGTGCACGGAAGTCTGTGACGACGATATCGACAACGATGGCGATGGCGATACAGATTGCGCCGACGCGGATTGTTCTTCCGATCCAGCCTGCGGCACTTGATTTAAGCTTTAAGAAGACTCCTTGGATTTAAGCCAATCAGCATATTGCTCCTCAACTTCACCAATACGCTGGGCATAGGGCGCACTTTCTTGTTTTTGCGCATCGCTCATACCAAGATGGTGCAAAGCACGCGCCGCAAGCTTTCTTCCATGAATAACCAACATACGCGATTCTTGTGTCGTCTCAAAAGCCTCTTTAATCCCCCTATCGTCTCCTTCTTTAAGACCGCGCGCCAAAATCTCGATTGTCTGTGCGTGCTCTTTAAGGGCTTTAACCAAAATATCCATCAGCCCCCGACCAACCTCTTCTAAGCGCGCATCATCCACGGAACTCTCCGAAAAATCAAACGCCTCTTTTTGGGGCAAAGGTTCAAAAGTCGCGTAGAGCTTCTTGTCGACCTCTTGCAAACACATAAACCACCACTGGGCATAAAAGCGGTAGGCCTCACAGATAAATTGCCCTGCAATGCCACCCTGCTTTCCTGCCTGCACCTGCGCTAAGCGGGTCGGCTTAAGTCCATGAAAATGAACAATCCTGGCTTGCGGATTATGACCCCAATAGGGCTTCCAATTGTACTCCTGCGGTAATTTTTGCCAGTCTTTTTGATAAAATATATTGTAGGCATCTTGATCGAAAGCCCAGCTGGTATTGTAGCGTTCGCGAAAGAACGCACAAAATTGCTCATAGGTCTCTTCTAAAGCCTGGCGCTGCATCAAAAGCACCCCGGAATTAAAATAACTCCAATCTAAAGGGTCGTGCTCAGGACAAGCGGCCAAAACTTTAGGCCACATGTTATCCAAAGGCTCTACGTTTTGCAGAAAAAGCACGTCGCAGTCGGTGTAAATAAATTTTTCATCCTTAATGCCTTCTTGCCCTAAAATTTCCGGGATATGCATACGCAACAAAGCTCCGCGACCAATGGACACCCAACCTTCATCCGCACCTTTAT
>JASMKV010000343.1 GCA_030749035.1 Myxococcota bacterium
GAACACGGCCGGCAACTCCATCAAGACCCAACCCAATCGACTTGAGATTTGCGGCCCCCAACCCTTGTTGTCATAGTGGCGTCCATAGGGCGCTCTAATAAAAAGAAGCGAAACAAAGGTAAGAAGCGCTAAACCCAACAAGCCCAAAGTTAAATAATGATGTAAAACACTTTCAGACATATTGATGCGTTTAAACCTTTGTCTTTAATTTACCCTCTTTTTCAAACCAGGCATAAATATCGGCGACACTTTCTCTTATCGGGCGCGGATCGAATTCAAGTTCTTCTTTTGCCTTAACGTTCGAAACCTGGCGATTGCCCCTTAAGGCCTCCAAGGCCTCAGTGGTATAGAGAGGTCTGGCGCCACGCATACGGTCAAAAGTCATCTGGAATGGCGCCCAAGCCCGGGCCAGCCACATCGGCGTCACCAAACCCGGACGCTTGACCCCGGTCACCTCTTGCGCCATCTGCGCCAGCTCAAGCATCGAATGCCAATGCCCCGAGAGCAAATAATTTTCGCCGGAGCGTCCTCTCTCTTCAGCGACAAGGGCTGCTGCCACCACATCGCGCACATCCACCCAATCAAAGCCACCATCGACCAAGCCGGGAAGTTTGCGGTGATAGAGATCAAGAAAACACTGCCCCATGCGGGATGGCTCTCCATCAAAAGGACCTATCACCCCGGTGGGATGAAGAATAAGTGCATCAAGCCCTTTTTCGATAAACGTTCTCAGCATCTTTTCACCTGCAGCCTTCGAGCGGTCGTAGGCGTTATGATGACTTTCGTGCGCCCGAGCACGGTTTTCATCAAGAACTTCATCGACAGGCTGCTGCTTAAAGGCGTGAATCGAACTAAAGTGAATAAAACGCCCCACGCCTGATTCAAGAGCCGCCTGCGCCACATTTCCGACACCATCCACGTTGACCTTTGTGACTGTACCCCCTTGATCGCCTTCAATCGAAATCAGCGCCGCAAGATGAAAGATGGTGTCGGCGCCAGCAAATGCGAGACGAAGAGAATCAAGATCCAGAACGTCACCACGCACCCATTCGATATCATCATGCTCAAGCAGGCCTTTGCGCCGGTGAAAAAGAGCACGCACCTGATGCCCAGCAGCAAGCAATGCCGCAACTAAATTCGCGCCAATATGCCCTGAAGCGCCGGTCACCACTTTTAAACCCAAAACATATCTCCCATAAAGATATCGTCTAAAATCGCCTTCAGGAAGTCAACACTTTCCATCGCCCCCAAACACCGACGCGACATCGAAGAGGGTTAAATATAGTCATCCTTCTGGACAGAGAGCACGAAACCACATAAAAGCTTTCTCTTAACGGAAGAAACAATGCTTGCTCGGTGTCCAAAAGAATCAGTGAGGTAAGGCCTGCATGCCAGAACAAAAAGGCAACGACAGCACATCCCTAATCAAGAAGGTCTTTTCATTTCCCGACACGGTTAATGAATATGCCGCCAGAACCGTCGCTGCCTTCGTGGTTATTTTAACCGCAACGTATTTGCTTACCGAAAACATCCTTGTCTTAACATTTATACTCTATGGCTTTGCTGCACGCGTTATCGCCGGGCCATCCTTAAGCCCCCTGGCGCTGATTGCCACAAAAGTCATTGTGCCGGCGCTGGGCAATCCCACACTCGTCTGTCCTGGCCCTCCGAAACGCTTTGCCCAAATGATAGGACTTATTGTCACCAGCGCCGCACTTGTTGGCATCTTTTCAGGATACGCTTTGTTAGGATATGAATGTGTTGCCCTGCTCTTACTCTTCGCCTCTTTAGAAGCAGCGATTGGGTTTTGTGCCGGTTGTTGGTTATTTAAGAAAATGATGAGCTGGGGCTGGATACCGCAAGAGGTCTGTGAAAAGTGTAATCAGATTACACTCCGACAAAAAGACCAAAGCAACTAAGCACAACATTTCAACACAGATTTCTAAAAAAACATGAATCGCTTTTACACTTAGTCTTGCTATAAGCTATAAACATTAATGTGACAAAAATGGACTTGAAAACATCCGCCATCACGATTTTTCTCCTATGTACCCAAGCAGCTTGTGCTGGAGAAGACGAACCTCCAACTTCCAAATCACTTATCGATATGCACGCCTGGGCATGGCAAGATGCTGGTGCGGACCCTTCCGGCCACCGGCCAGAAGAAGTCATCTGCCCCGACACGGGCTGGTATTACGAAGAAGTGTCAAATGAACCAACATTAGAAGTCGATACGGAAGAGTGCGACTACCTTTCCGTATCTCAACCTCTGCTGGCATCATTTAAGAAAGGTGATGTCCTCTTCCTGCGGCTGTGGCATTATCATTTGATTTTCCCGGACACTGAATGGGCCCATGCCGCCCTCTATATTGGTGGTCAGCTGCTTTGGGAGAGCCAAATAGCCATTCCTGCGGAAGCCAACTTCATCCATCCTGAATTCAGCGCGCCGTTTGCTGCGGAGAAAGGTGCCCCTATCAATTTCCATCTGCACAATCACGGCAACAACACCTGGAACCTCTTTGAATTGTCCTTAAAAGACGCTTCTGACTAGACAGTGTGCTAAGGATTCGGTACGCTCTGTAGCCATCACTGGCCCCAGGAGTATAGATATGTCACGTAATGTATTTCTGATCTTTGCTTTTGCTTTCTTTGTTTCCTGCAATACTCAAAGTAATGATGAGGTCGTCCCCTTAGAGCCACCGCCTGAAGGTGAAGGCTTTCAACTCACCATCGAAGGCGAAGCCCCCCCTTATTCGGAAGTTTGGCTCTGCTCGATCTATCCTATCCCTATTGAGGAACTTTCGCCGGTCAACAAAGTCGAATACCAACAAAATGATGGCATGCATCATATGACCCTCTCCACCACCGGCATTGGTGTTGAAAAGACCATTGCCGATGGCATGTACGATTGTGCTGACCTCTATGGGGACTCTTCGGTCATGAACGATCAACTCATGTTTTTCGGCGCTCAAGGCACTGCTGAAGAGACATTAATGTTGCCTGAAGGGGTTGTGGCCAACCTTATTCCAGGACTCGATATTCTGCATGAAATTCACTACGTCAATGCCACAGACAAAACAGTTAAGCTCTATTCTCGGGTGAATGCCTGGACGATTCCAATAAACGAAGTCGAAGAAGCGATTTGGGGAGGACAGGTTCGTGATGAACAAATTGAAATCCCGCCCAACTCAGAGCACACCGAATGGACCCGATGTGTGATGAACGAAGATGTGGAAGTCCTCTTTCTTGCTTCCCACTCACATGCCCTGGGCAAAAGCTTTAAAGTCGGCACCTTTGATGGCGTCTTAGGTACAGAATATCCCGCTTCAGAAGTTTTTTACGAGAACACCGACTGGCACACCCCTTTGATCACCCAGTACGACCCACCCCTTGTGGTCCCTGCGGGTACAGGGTTTGAATATTCGTGCACCTGGAAAAACAATTCGGACGAAATGATTCCTTATGGTCTCGATGCCAGCGACGAGATGTGCAATTTGGCCATTGTCCACACGCCCTACAGCACATCGGCCCTATGCGAGGTTGTAGAAACCAGCGATGGCGTGCTCTACAAGCCATAAATGCTGAATTAAACAGCAAAAAAAGAAGCGTTTACTCCCCTGCACTTTAGCACTAGGGTGCTCGTATGACAGCACTCGGCGACAACATCTTCGTCTTTTCTGACATTCATGGTTGTCTCGACGAGTTTAATGCCCTTCTTGAGACCTTGCCACTTGATGATGACTCCGAACTTGTTTTCTTGGGTGACTATATCGATCGAGGCGCCAACTCCAAGGGCGTCATCGACAGAATCATCGCCCTGACAAAGCAATATAAAGTCACCGCCCTTAAAGGTAATCATGAGCAAATGTTCATCCATTTCCTTGATGACTTAGAAACACCACTCGCCGCCTCTTTTGCTTTTAACGGTGGCGGCGCGACTCTGGCATCCTACAGCGATAAAGTTGGCGACTATGATATTCCGCAAGAACATCAAGATTTCCTGCACAGCCTGCCACTCTTCCATGAAACCGAGGAGTACTTTTTTGTTCATGCGGGTGTTCCCAATGTTCCGCTCAAAGACTTAAGCCAAGAACATGAACACGAACTCCTCTGGATAAGACGCGACTTTTTTGAAAGCATTTACGACTGGGGCAAAACCATTGTCCACGGCCACACCCCAATTGAGGACTGCGAGATTTTACCCTATCGCATCAACATCGATACCGGCTGCGTCTTTGGCAACAAACTTTCGGCACTCGCTCTCCCCAGCAAAGAGGTTTATCAGATTGGCAAATCGAAACCGCTTATCAATGTTTGTCTTAAGCAACAAGATTCCAATCGTAAAGCCAAGCGTTTCTCCATCAACACCCCGGTCACGGTCTACCACAAGGAAGAATGCCTATATTTCAAGACGGTAGATTATTCGGAATACGGTATGCTCGTATGTGCCCAAACACCTTGCCAAACACCACTCTTTAGCGAGGGCGAAAAGCTGCATGGGGAGATCGGTATTCAAGAACTCGAGAGCGTCCCTTACAAAGGCAAGGTCGTACGGGTTGTACAAAAACATATCGGCATTTTTTACGCCATTGAATTTACCCAAACGCCATTTGAACTTCTGTCTTTTTAAAAAGCAATTAACTTGGGTCGGGCTTTGGTGTTTTCTTCCCGCTTTTGGGCAAGGCGGGCTCCTTGATATAATCCATCGGCAAGTCGCCTGTCAGGGTCTTTAAGAAGGCAATCACCGAGGCCACTTCTTCGCCTTGCAAGGTTTTGCCAAGCTGATGCTTCGCCATCACCTGCACCACTTGCCCTAAGGTGTGGAAGCGTCCGTTATGAAAATAGGGTGCGGTTTTTTCAATATTGCGCAATGAAGGCACCTTAAAGACATTCTTATCGCCCGCATTCTTCGTCACATCAAAGCGTCCCTGATCGGCCACATCATCGTAAGGTATAACCTGACCAATACGCTGATAGGAGGTGCCACCAATGGCCGCACCATGATGACAGGTGACGCAACCAAGATTGACGAATTTTTGCAGGCCTGCCTTTTCCGCATCGTTAAGCGCCCCTTTATCGCCTTTAAGGAATTTATCGAAACGCGAAGGCGTCACCAAACCTCTCTCAAAAGAAGCAATGGCTTTGGCCATATTATCGTATGTGACAGGTCTTTTTGCTTTAGGGAAAGCTTCTTTAAAGGCTTTGACGTAACCTGGAATGGACCTTAATACTTTCACCACCGCTTTTTCACTGGGCATCGCCATTTCGATAGGATTAAGGATAGGGCCTTTAGCCTGCTCCTCTAAATCCGCAGCCCGGCCATCCCAAAACTGTGCTAAATAATGACCCGCGTTGTAGACCGTCGGTGCGGAGCGACCACCTCTCTGCCCTTTGTGCCCTACCGAAACCGCCGCCTGATCGACACCATAGGTATCAAGTCCATGGCAGGAGTTACACGATACGTCATGATTTTTTGAGAGGCGCTTTTCATAGAAAAGCATCCTGCCTAAATTCACTTTGGCCTCGCTATAAGGATTGGCCTCCGTATCCATGCGCTCGGGCAAGGCTTCAAAAAACACCAAAGTGTTATCATCGATGACTGGCGCTGCAGGTTTTACCGGTGCAGGTGCCGGTGTTTTTTGTGGTTGAGGTGCTGGAGCTTGCTCCGCACAAGAGAAAGCGAAGAAAAACAGAAAAACAACAAAGCATCGCATGAGAATCATTTTTTCACCCCTTGAGTTTCGAAGAGGGACCACCATAGCAAGGGATGAAAAGTCACTTCAAGAGTATCAATGTCGATTCAACACACTCGCGATCTCAACTTTCAAGCACGACAAACGCCTTAAAAGGGGTTTTCCTGCAGGAAGTCCATGCCCAAGGTCAGAAAGTTGGCCACCGCATCAGGTTCCTCTAAAGGCACCCCCATCGAACCGGCACCATAAATGCCTGAGCTCTTGGGGCTATTGCCTTTTTGCTGCAAGGCATACTCCACAGCCCCATCAAGATCC
>JASMKV010000344.1 GCA_030749035.1 Myxococcota bacterium
TTCCCTACAGATATGCAAGCACAAATGATGACACTCTTATCGCTGGCCCGCGGAACGAGTATGATCACAGAAACGATTTTTGAAAATCGTTTCATGCATACCCCTGAACTCAATCGGCTTGGCGCAGATATACGCATCAAAGGTCGTGAAGCCGCTATTCACGGTGTTGAAAAGCTCTCCGGCTCAACGGTGATGGCCACCGATTTGCGCGCCAGCGCATCGTTGGTTTTAGCTGGACTTGTCGCACAAGACACAACAACAATAAGACGAATTTATCATTTGGATCGCGGCTACGCCCACATCGAGAACAAACTACAAAATCTCGGCGCCGATATTCAAAGATTTAAAGAAGAATAACTTACTTTTTTTTGACCACTTGAGGTCGAGCTAAAATTGGCTTACCCGAAACTCTCGCATCATGCTCCACAAATGTCGCCACTGAAGGTAAACGTGGCAGCATAGACAAGCGTCCGGCAGAGCCTTCTCGAGGCAATGGTTGTGGGTTTTGCAATGATGAACCTCGAAAAATTGAAGAGGAGCCTGCCTGTACAGGAGGCCTGGAAAGTACTCTTTCCATACGTTTTCGGTTCGTGCTTAAATGCCCAAGCTCAAGTTCATCAAGATCATCATCAATGGCTTGAATCAGCATTTGATTACCCATCTTCTCACACAATCGACCAAGGGAGCGAAGCATTCGGTGCGCTTTTTCCGGCTCATCACGCATAATCACTTCTGCCTCAACCAAAAGCAATTGTTCATAAAGGGCAGGCCAATTCTTTAAAGGCAATTGTCGCAAGCGTGCCAAACGACTCATGGGGTTGACGCCCATACGAACCTTCAAGCGGACTAAGCGTAAATCGCAATGTGCTTCATGAAACACCGAAGCAATGGAATGATAAACATGCCGTGCCTGAATAAAATGAATGCGTGCTTCGGATTGATTTTCTTCAATCAACGCTGTGCCAAGTAAAAAACGTATTTGCGCACGAACCAAGCGGTCTTCCTGAACAACGACCCGCTTGAGTAATTTATTTAAAAGTTTATGGGCCTTCGCATTTTCTCCCAAAGCAATAAAGACTTCTGCTCGCGTTAAAGATGCCTCCAAAAGCTCCTGCGGGCATGCTTTCTTCTGCAGATAGCGCTCCGCCTGCATCAAATCCTTTGCCGCCGCTTTGCGTTCTTGCCTATAAGCCATCACGCGTGCGCGTTCGAGATAAAGGCTGGCCTTAATGATATTTGGAACATCCGCAGATAAAGCACGTATGGCACGCTGGATTCTCTTATCGGCGCGATTAATAAATCCGGCTCGAACACGAATCCTAACCCGCAATGCTTCAACATGTGCAATCGCTGCTGGCTCCTCAAGTTTAAGATAAGTGACTTTTGCACGTCGCAAATAATCATCGGCTTGCGCTAAATCGCCATGGGCCAAAAGGCCAACGCCATAGGCATGACAACTTTCTGCCAATCCTCGAAGGTCCTTGTTTTCTCGATAGTACGCGCTGACTTCATCCATTAAAGTGCGCCAATCACCACCCAGAGCCAATGCGCATCGTGCAAGAAGTTCCTTGGCGGCTATTTTAAGTGTGCCGCTCGAGTTGTCCAGGCGAGTTCGCAAAACACGCTTGGCTTCACGATAGCGCCCTTGCTCAATAAGATTTTTGGCGTGACGGTAATACGGACCTAAAGCCGCAAGATTTGAACCAGCGGGATTTTTTTTGACGGCAGCTGAGTCGCTTTGCAAAGCAAGCTGTTGGCTTTTACTCAGTCGGGTCAGATTTGTTTGAACCAAAGAAAGGTCCACCGATGCACCTCGCATGCAAAAAGTTGGGGCGTATACGCTCTCTCTCCAAAAAGCGCCTCACTAATAGATATCGGTGAAATTGATTCCTGGTTGCTTTAAAGCGTGCACGGGCACATTAGTCGAATGTGCAACAATTACAATGAGTTGCGTCTATTTTCGCACTAATTTAGGCTTTTGCACAAGTACTTTTTATGGGGATGGATCGACCTGTTTTTCTAAACCACAAGCCTGCGCCACCTCTTGTCGATAAGCCAACCATTGCTCTAAGGCCTCGTCCATTGCACCAAGGACCCTGTGGTAGCAGCTTGAATCGATATGATCGAGCAAAATACGCCAAGCCGCCTGTCGATGCTCGCCTTCAACTTCACCATGGGCCTGCGTCAAGCGTAGGCAATCTTGAGGCAATCCGTAATGCTTAACCAAAGGGTGTTCTTCAGCGCTAAGTACTGGGCGCGCTGGCACTTTTTTATCGAAAAGTGCACGTTCAAAACGATTGCCTTCGATAAAGAGCGTTGTCAACGCCGCACCAATCTCCCAATCGGAGTGCAATGTACCTTGATCGATATGGGCACGATAACGTGCTGCTGCCGGTAAAAGCACAATCTCTTCAAAACGTCCAAGATCCATACCCAGACCCCTGGGGAAATCCAGAAAAAGGACTGGATGAGGTGCCCCTGCGACCAAACCACCCGTTTCTTCTTCATAAATATTCTCTGCCAACTCTGCACGAACTTCAGGCTTTGGACATTGAATATAAACACGGCCAAGCAGCACTGGAAAATCTCTAATCACAGTCGCATATTCCTGCTCAAGATGAAGATGCAATTTATCATGCGGAACTTGACCATTTTGAAACATGGGCCAACTCCAATGATGTTTTTTATCCATGATGGACAACAAAGACTCTTGGAACTCTGCGCGATTCATGCTTTTTGCATATATATTCTAAGGAGCAAAAAATCCATGAGTAAAATACGAATAGAACGTCAAATCGCCGGCAGCCCCGAAGAAATCAAAGAACGTATAGCCGGCATAGAACCCAAATTAAGCGACAAATATAACGTCAAACTAAACTGGAATGATATGCAGGCAAATCTTAAAGGTCCTGGGGTCAATGGCGAAGTACGTATCAACGGCAATAACGTTATGCTCGAAATCAAGCTAGGGCTTATGCTTCGTCCCCTGGCCGGAAAAATCAAGGAAGGCCTGGAACGCTCTTTGGATAAAGCATTAAGCTAGAATCATATGCAAAAGAAAAAAAAACATCTCCAGATCTGTAGTCTGTGCGGTTCGTACATGAGTCTACAGGGTTCTGTCTCGAACAATGCCGGCGGCAGGCATTGGCAGGACGAAACATTTCATCGATCTTTTGGTGGACTTGAGGTTCGTAAGTTTATTTGTGAAAAATGCGGGCATCGCGAAGTCTTTCAGGTCGACGATCTGGTCGATATTGAAGAAGACCCTTAATAGGTTTGCGCCAAATTATAAATCTCAGCATAGGGGTTTAAATCTTCGCGTAGAAACTTTTGCCGCATTTCGTCCAAATCAAAACTCAAGCGTTCACGGCCTTTTTCAATTAAAAGTGCATCCAGCAAACGCTCGAAAATCTCAAAAGCGCGCTGCCGTCTTATGTCAGCGCCCTCTTCAGACTTTAAATAATCACTGTGTTCACCAATCGACGCCCATAGCTCCGCAATGCCTTCGCCTTGGGTAGCCACAGACTTGAGAATTTGCGGTTCCCAGGAACTCGGATTTGGCGCCAAAGAAAGCATGGTATGTAAGCTTCGTTCTAAATCAGGCACACCATCACGATCAGCCTTATTGATAAGAAAAATATCCGCGATTTCTAAAATACCTGCTTTGATCGCCTGTATGTCATCACCCATGCCCGGCACCATCACCAAAACAGTCGTGTCGGCAAGTCGGACAATATCAACTTCATCTTGCCCAATACCGACCGTTTCCACCAGAATCACATCATAGCCAGCCGCATCTAAAACCCTCACGGAATCAAATGTCGACCGTGAGAGACCGCCGAGATTGCCGCGTGTCGCCAGCGAACGGATATACACACCATCATCAAGCGTATGACGGTTCATACGAATACGGTCACCCAAAATAGCACCGCCCGAGAATGGGCTTGATGGATCGATGGCCAATACAGCCACTGTCTTCCCTATGCTTCGACAATGCGCAATTAATGTATCCACAACCGTCGATTTACCTGCTCCGGGATTACCCGTGATGCCCAAAATCTTTGCGCCCTGACCGCCATCATGTAATTTAAAAGCAATCTGTCTGCCCAAAACGGGTTCATCGTCAATAAGCCGCAGCGCTTTGGCTAAAGCGCCTCGTCTTCCCTTCAAGAGCTCTGCAACCAAAAGGTCTATATCTTGTTCTGGCTTAATTGGCAGCATCCTTTAAAATATGTCTGGCAATAACCATGCGCTGAATTTCACTTGTGCCCTCGCCAATCGTGCACAGCTTTGCATCTCTATAATATCGCTCCACAGGAAACTCTGCTGTATAACCGTAGCCACCATGCACCTGAATGGATTCATCTGTCGCACGCATTGCCGCCTCTGAAGCAAAAAGCTTCGCCATCGAAGCTGCTTTTGAAAAATCTTCCCCTTGATCACAAAGATGCGCTGCCCGGTAAGTTAACAGTCTGGCGGCTTCTAATTCCATTGCCATATTGGCCAACTTCCATTGAATCGCCTGAAACTCAGCAATCGGCTTGCCGAATTGTCGGCGCTCCATCGCATAACGTCTGGAGGCCTCAAAAGCCCCCATGCCCAAACCCAAAGCCAAAGCTGCAATCGTGATGCGGCCTCTATCTAATATTTGTAATGCCTGAATAAAACCTTCACCCTCTAAGCCAATCATATTCTCTGCTGGCACACGAACTTCGTCGAAGTTTAAAATGGCCGTATCAGAAGAGCGCATACCAAGCTTCTCTTTCATGGGCTTCTGGCTAAATCCTTCCATGCCTTTTTCGAGAATAAAAGCACTCACACCCTTAGGACCTTTTTCCTTGTCCGTGCGCGCCAAAACAACATAGACGTCACCAACGGTGCCTTGTGTAATAAATATCTTTGAACCATTAATCACGAAATGGTCACCATCTCGTGCAGCACTCGTCAGCATCGCCACAGCATCCGAACCACTGCCCGGCTCACTTAACCCCCACGCACCAAGTTTTTTTCCTTGAGCCAAATCTTTGACGTATTTTTCCTGCTGAGCATCATTACCAAACATATTGATATGACCTGTGCACAATCCATTATGACTTGCGACCGTAAGTGCCAAAGAACCATCGCCTCGAGCCAATTCCTCAACAACCAAAGCAAGTTCTGTACAACCTAGCCCTGAACCTTCCCATTTAGGATCAACACGGACCCCCATTAACCCCATGGCTGCGATCTCTTGAACTGTTTCCAAAGGGAATTTTTCGTCTCTATCCCATGCCCTTGCCTCAGGCATGACACGCTCGTTGACAAAACGCCGAACAGTGTCTTTCAAAAGGACTTGCTCTTCACTTAATTTAAAATCCATTTTATTAATCCTATCGCCCCTCGCTAAAAACGAGGTCTATATCATCAATTAATGACTGCGCTTCGTGCTTACTTATCATGAGCACATTTTTATAACGCTCCATCTGCATGAAAGCCACACGCTCATTCGGCTCCCAAAGACTTACTTTCTCTACATCCCCGGAGTGGTTCATAATCTCCGCAATAAAAACCGGGGGCTCTTGCGGCATTTGTGCATCAACATCAACAATACGCAATCGTAATAAGCGTCCAATCCAAGCCGATACTTGCTCTAGCTTCGCATCCGGCTCTGCTGGATCGGCGATAAAAAAGTTGTTTCCCGTCGATGTCTTCCGCCCGACAAGCTTTCGCTCATCCTCTGCCCGCTTAAGAATCAACTGTTCCACATCCTCCATATTCATACTAAAAGCTTTACGCTCTATGAGCCCTGTCGCGCCATGTCTTAAACCAGCCAAGCGGTTTGACGCAATGAGATGAATCACCTTATTCTCGTCGCGCACATAAGTCTGTGCTTTGCCATAGGTGCCCCCACCAATGTCAAATTCGGTCGATTTATGGCTGTATTGCAGACGAATTTTTTCATGGCTTCCAGCAATCCCAAATTCGCTGATGTCATCTATTGTTCCCAATGTCCTGCTCGCCTTGAGTACCGATAAGCCCTGGAATAAATTCTTTGCTTGCTTGCTCGCCATATAATGCTTACGTTTGACTTCTTTCTTCAACTCGTCTTTTTTTTCTATTGCCAGCCAAAGCTCTTTGTTGTCTTTTTGATAAAGCGCAACCTGCCAATTTTCTTCCTGCCATTCAACCCGCTCAAGCACACCGCGCACCAGCACATGCTCTCCGTCTGGTTTGGCTTTGGGCAATTGCCATGCCGCAAGAGCGCCAAGCGTGCTCAAAACCGCCAACAAGCTATGAATCTGCATCGGGCTACGCATCTTCTTTTTTCCCTTGCCGTCGTCGAGTCCAAAAGAGGCCGGCAAATAAAACACCGCCGGGTACAAGCAAACTCGTACCATAAAACCAAAGCACATCTTCATCGCGTCGATGTACTAATGCAATATCCTCTTCGTTTTCAATGGTCCCCTTTTCATCTTCCTCTTCTAATAACCAATTTAAAGTGTCCATCATAAAATATGCGTTGCCTGGGTTGCGCATCAATCCATCACCTGCAATATCCGCATCACCAACAACAAGCACACGCATATATTGATCAACTCGATCTGGGCGATGGTGCTTTCGGTTTTCAACTGCCGCGACAAGGTTTAAACTTTGACGTTTTTCGCTTGCCTCGTCAAAGACACCATTCCCATTGCGATCTAACCAAGAGCCATTCATGGCCTTAACGGGGAATTTAATCTGATTACCGGCATCTTGATTTGCAGACAAAATATCCAATGGCGTGGCACCCAAAACGACAAGACCCAGTCGGCCCGCTGCGCGACTTAAAGATTGAACCGACGGATGTGCATTAAAACGCGTTGTTGCCATGTTATAAGGACTCTCATCACGTCCAATAACCCTGAGAGAGTAACGCTCTGTGGCCGCCAACCCATCCATGACCTTGACGCCTATCTCATCCAGTAAAAACTGATTTGCTTTTAACCCCTCGGGGTCCAAAAATAAGACCATGCGTCCACCACGTTCCAGGTAAGCACGAAGAGAAGCTTCTTCGTCCTCGAAAAAGCTTTCCGTTGCACCACCAACAATCACCATGGATGCATCTTCCGGTACACCTTGCGCCAAACCATCACCAAGACCAAGGCGCTGACAGGTGATATTTTTTGTCTCAAACAACTTTTTCAAATCACGATAACCTAAACGCGCATCGTCGCGCCCCGGCGCAAAATCCCTCTCCAAGTGCCCTGTTGTAAAATAGGCTTTCCGGGGCTGCTTAAGCAATTTAAGCAAATGCTTATTCACCTTCCCATCAAGCTGTTGCAGCGTTCGTCTTGAGGCCAGCATTTTCAGTCCAACTTGCAGCGTTTCAAATTTTGTCCCCTGAGAAAAAACAAGATAGCCATTTGACCGAATTTTAAATTCACGAGCCAGACTTTGATCTACGGACTGGTCAACACGTGCAACCCTCACAAGAGAGTTTATACCGCTTAGATTGGTAAAATAATTCATAAGCTGCTCTGCCACGTCATTTTTTTCCGGATAGAACAAATAGACATCTATGGCCTCATTCACACCTAAAACTAATGATTTTGTGGATTCACCAACCTGTGTTGTCCTGAAATAACTTAAATCGATATTTTTATGCCAACGCGCAGCCATCACATTCACGCCCGCAAAGACAATAAAACCCAAGATGACGATTCTGGCACTTTGCCCGATGGCGCGTATTTTTCCTGCATCCAAAAATGGGGAACTTAACATTTGCGCTAAAACCCATTCCTTTGCGCACAAAGGGGCGAGCCCTAAACAACCTAAAGCCGGCCATAATATTTGCGCACTATTCTGCAGTGCCCCTCTTGAAAAAGAATAATTGGCCAACCCAAAAACACCAAGGCTAACAAAAACTAAACCATATTCAAAAAGGACCAAACGATAAACGGCTCTATCGCTGGCCTCTTTTTTAAAAATCGCCAAGAGCAAAAAGAGACTCAATAAAATAGACGTCGCCGCATACACCAATGCGCCAACTCGAGTATTACCCGCCAGTGAGCGTTCTGCAAAATACAGCGCCAAAAGCCCTGTCAAAAAAAGAAACACACGCCATCTGTGCATGCCTATGGAGTGACTCAATGCCATCGACGTGCCTCCAGGATAC
>JASMKV010000345.1 GCA_030749035.1 Myxococcota bacterium
TTGGCACGCTCGAGTTCATCGACAATACCCTCAACAATAGTGCGCCCTTCCCAGTAGGCATAGTCGGCCTTTAAACGCACAAGCTCGAGCCTTTGTTCACCAGCCAGGCTTGGTAAGGCCGACATACGGTCCATTAATATCTCAAGCTTATCGAAATTTCTCTTCTCAGGAGTTTCAAGTGTTGTCCGAAACCAACCTGACAACAATGAAAATAATTCGAAATCCAATTCAATGCGGTCATTAAATACCCTTGGCAGACCAAAATTAAAACCGTCGGGCAAATTTAAAGGCACATACACTGATTTTAAAGATTTAAGCTTTGGTTGATAAGTTTCAAAACCAAAGGGCATAAAGCGCCCGCGCTCGATCAAAAGTTCCTGCCCATCTTGTCGAAGCTGGAACTTTCTTTGCTGAATATCGCTAAGCAAATAAAAGACCACACCACCTAAAGCGACAACGACCAGTAAGAGCGAAATGATAAGAAAACGCTGGCCACCTGCGCCTTGCTCAGATTTCTTGACCACAATAAACTCCTACAAAGGGTAAATTCCGATATCGTCCTGCATGATAATCAAGACCGTATCCGACAACAAATTTATTAGGAATCGTGAAACCAATATAATCTACGTCAACAGCCCTTTGTGCATTTTCAGGTTTGACCAAAAGCGAACATATTTTAACCGAACGAGGCTTCCTGGTTCTAAAGTTTTCCAATAAATAAGACATCGTCAAACCCGTATCCACAATATCCTCAACAATCAAAACATCCTTGCCTTCTATCGACTCGGTTAAATCACGTGTGATTTGTACAATACCACTGGACTCTGTTGAATCGCCATAGCTCGAAATCGCAATAAATTCACACGTCACATGCCGTTCAATGGCACGCGCTAAATCGGCCATAAAAAGAAAAGACCCTTTTAAAATGCCCACAAGGCATATCGGTGGCTCCAATCCACCATAATCTTTTGTGATTTCTTGACCCAATGCACTGATGCGATCATCCAGGGTCTGCGTATCAATAAGAACCTCGACATCGTCGGCCCAATAATTTTCAATTTTAGACATAGCTGTTATTCAGGATTTCTCCCAGACCTCCAGCACCTGGAACAATATATTGTCGCTCATTCAGTCCTTTTTCCTCATCCCAACATGCACCTAATTCGGTTTCGAAAATATGCGGCTCCGATAAGCCCCGATCGAGTCTGGCCGCATACACAATAACCTCTGGATGATCTTCGCGTAAGCGCTTGAGATATTCTGGCGTCACGATTAAATTTAATGAAATCAGTTTTAACGGCTTTGCCTTCTCCTGATTTTTATACAACTCAATGGCCCTGCTCATACTGCCGCCCGTGGCGCCCATCGGATCGGGAAAAAGAACTATCGCTTGATCGATACTTCCCCCTATTTTGCTGCCGCTTAAAGAAGTTCCAATCACCTCGCCATTTTCATCAGTCACGCGGTTCATATAAATATGGTCTTGACGAACCACATCAGGATTAACCATGCGCGTCAAAGTTTCAAAAGCAATCTGAGATGGTAAAGTTCCGGCACGAGCGATATCGACAGTCACCACTTTTGTGGTACGATCGATCAAAAGTCCAGACCATACCCCATTGGGTGTCGCATTAAACATGCGTGTACGAATTTCAACATTTTCCAGAGGAAGTTCGTTCGCAATCACGGCGCGCACAAGAGAATGATAAATATCTCTGACGAGATTTGTCACCTCGGGCTGCATGGTCGCGGGCTTACAAAGTTTTGCCAGCTGCGAAATAAGAATTGGGTCAGCCATCAGATGAACTTGCTCACCATAGTGATGGGTGAGCTCCGGCAAATGATACTCGTAACTATGATAAGCTTTATCTCGCACAGCTTTGAATCATACTGACCAAAAGGCTTGATGCAAGACCTATAGCCGAAAAGTTGTCATTTTTTGGTATCTTTTATTCAACAAGACAGCCGACCGAAATCAGCCGCTTCCTTGCCTGCACAGCAAAGCAATGCTAGCCTAAAAGCCTATTTCGAGTCGTCATGCTTTTAGAACAGATCAAAGATGCCCACCTCATCGCTTTGCTTATTGCTGTGCTTCTGGGCTATCAGACACCCCTAAGGGCCAACACAATCGTGAATATCACCCGACCCAACACCCCGGGAGCGGACAAACCTGCTGAATTTATTGACTATTTCATAGAAAAAGAATTGCATCAAAAAGCCCAGTGGCAAACCTTAAGCCCTTTGGCACACTTGAATAAATCCTGGCTGAGCGACGCAGAAGCGGCCTTTAATAACGCCCGCTCAAAGATTAAAAGTGGCCTTCGCGAATTTGAGGATTTTGAGCTGGATCAAGCCATCGACAACTTTAACGCTGCCTTAAGCCTTTTTGAGCGGCATATTGAAGCCATCACGGATTATCAAGAACTCAGTGAGTTGCTTTTGGTTTTAGGTGCCACACATATTTTTCGAGGCGAGGAAAACCTGGGTTATCAGCGTCTTACTCAAGCACTTCTGATCAGCAACGATGTTCAACCGGATCCCACTATTTTCAACCCTAAAATGCGCGATCTTTTCAATCGAGCCAGTGAGGAAGTCACTGAGATGCCCACGCTTCCCCTCACGATTAAATCCACACCCGGGTATGCTAAAATATTTATTGATGGTGAATTTGTCGGCGTCACTCCACATAAGACGCAACAACTCAAAGTTGGGCGGCATTTTATCCGCCTCGAAAAGGATGGCTATCGTCCTTGGGGCCAAGTCTTTAAAGTTCAGAAGAAGAGAAAAAACGAAATCCTTGCTAATCTTGCTCCCTTTAAACAATTCGATCGATTTGATTCGGTGACCGAAGAGCTTCTTCTCTCGATTCAATATGCCCCTGAAAACATTCAAGACTCAGTCACAAGACTCGGGCAATTACTTGAAACCGATTTTCTTCTCACTTCTATCGTCAATGCCGATGGCAAAACCATCAAACAACAAAGCATCTTATGGCGCACAAAAGACGGTCAGAGACTCAAAGATGCTGAAACAACTTTTACCAAGGGCTCAGCGGAGCTCTATAAAAATGAAATTGCTGAGTTTTATAATGCGCATTTTAACGAAACATTACAAGAAAGCGATTATGAAGTTTTTCCCATGAACGAAACATCATACAGTGGCGCGCCACTGTGTATGGGGGTTCACTGTGATGTCTTGAGAAAAAACATTGTCATTACTGGTCTAAGTTTAGGCGCCGCCACATTGGTGAGTGGGCTTGTGCTCGATTATTTGGCTTACCAGGACAACTTAAATTATCAAAACCAAGTGCAAATATCTCAAGAGGCACAAGATCTGCGCACCGCAGGTGAACGTAAAGCCCTTATTGGTGACATTCTTTGGGCCTTTGGTTCAGCAAGCATTTTAACCGGGGTGGGCGTGCACTTTTTTTGGCAGCCAACCATCAGTACAAGCTCTAATGAGCCCATGATGACCCAGCGTGAAAACACATCTCTCAAATATCACATAGGAATTCGTGGCATATGGTAAAGCAAGTGCATAAAAACAAAAGGCCTGCGCTTCTGAAACATTTTTGGGCCTTCCTGCTCTGTATGACGGGCTTATTTTATGGCTGTTCTCTCGCTTTAGATTGGGATCCCAACGGTTTACGCTGTGCCAGCGGACAAAGTTCTTTATGCGGCGAAAGCTACAGCTGTCTGGCTGGATTTTGTATACTTGACAACTCTCTCGCCCAAGGTAACTCGTGTCTCTATGACCGACAATGTGAGTCCGGCTTAATTTGCCCCAACTTTGTCTGCGCAAAACCATGCGATAACTATTACGATGCAAGCGAAACCACATGTGACACTGACGAGTACTGTGCGCCGATTCCTAAAGAAGACGCTGAGGGTAATTCTGATTATGTTGGGGCTTGTACAGCAACGACCGATCGATGCTCCAACACGGATGGCACGCAGCAATGCTGCGATGAAGCAGATGTCTGCTGCGATAATAGTCAAAATTGTCAAACAGGCAATATATGTGTGTCGATTAAAAGCGGTGCCAAAGCATGTCTGACAACTTGCGAATTTGAGATGGAAACAAGCGGCGGCGGCCAAAATAATCAAATCAATGGAATAGATTGTGTCCTACCTGGTAACTATGTCGCCTACTGTGATTACCTCGGCTCGCCCGAAAAATTAATCTGTATGGAGGGTCCACCTGACGCGACGTTTCAAGGAGAAGGTGGCTCTTGTGATAAAGTGGAGAATCCATGCCAGGCTGGCTATCTCTGCCACAACAGTTCTTGTCGTGCGGCCTGTGATTTGACTTCGAGCATATGCACTTGCTGTAATGTTGGCCGTGAAGAGGTCGGTGTGTGTGCTGCCGCCACAGATAATGACTGCGACAATCTCTAGCGTCTCTAACTCTAAAAAGGTCCGAAAACAGACCTTAAAACTTGCGACGGCGGCGCTTTCGAACCAGCCCTAAAGCAAAAAGAAGCCCCACCAGCAAAGAACAGGACGCCATGCCGGTCGTTGAACAACCTCCTGCATTTTTAGGTCCAGACTCAGACCCATTCGTTCCGGTGCTGCCTGTGTTATCATCATCGTCATCGCCACTAGAGTCGTCATCATCGTCATCGCCCGAATCATCATCGTCGTCGTCGCCCGAATCATCATCGTCGTCGTCGCCATCGCCCCCTGCAACCACTTCGACCTCCACCGTCGTTGTCGCCGGAAAATCTCCTTTGGCTCCCTCGTTGTCGCCATTACCGCTGTTGCCATTAACGCTGTTGCCTGCCGCATAGAGCGTATAGGTCCCCAACTCATCAGGGGCCGTCCAATGAAACGGGAAAATACATAGGTCCGAGCTATCATCATAGCCCCAGGGCGCAGTATGGGTTAGCTCACCGCTTTGTTTTCTTATGTTGGGAGACTCAGCACTTAAGGTTCCATCATCTGCCGCAACATTAAAACCACATTTAATATGACTTTCGCTTGTTCTCTCGATGATAAAGGTGAAGGCTTTTTTTTGACCGGGAAAAACGTCAAGATCACCACCAAGGGCCTCGATACTGACCGTCGGTGCAGTTGAAGCGCCTGGACTGTTATGGCATTGATTACAATAAGTACCCTGCATGCCTGACCTTTGAACTTTACCCTCAGGCCTGGCCAAGAGCAAAGCTGGGCTCATCACGATACTTAAACAAATCACGAATCTCTTGAGCTTGCACATCGTATTTCTCCTCGAAATAAGAACCTATGCTCCTGCAAAATGAAGGGCGTGTAAAGCCTCAAAAAAAAAATGTCGCAATCGATATGGGCGAAACTTGAACCCACACTCACCTCTGTCCCAATATCACGTTGACTTTGCCACATCGTGATGGAATAGGCGACACTTTGGGCGACTATGTAAAAAGGGAGAATCGTCATGCGACCGGATATCCTTGTTATAGGTGGTGGTGTGGCAGGTGCCAGCATCGCCTGGCAACTTGCAAAACATGGGAAAAAGGTTCTTGTCCTCGAACGCGACATGTTGGGCTCCGGTTCGACAGGGCGCGCTGCCGGCCTTTTGGGACAACTGCGCAGCTCTGAAGCCGCAACGAGCATGATGATAGAAAGCCTGGCGATTGTTAAAGAGATGGAATCTCGATTGGATACCAATATCTTCGTCAAAACCGGTTCCTTGCGCCTGGCCACAACCCCGGAACGTCAAAAGGAAACCCAGCAGCATGTCGAATTTGGTCAATCCCTGGGGCTGGATATCAATCTTCTCGATCGCCCAGAGGCCCAAAAGCTTCTGCCCTACGGGCAATTTAACGATGTCCTGGCCAGCAGCTATTGCCCCAGCGACGGTCACGTCATGCCCGCCGAGCTCTTGGATGGTTTTGTCCGCTTAGGGCGTGAGGAAGGTGTTGTTTTTCGTACCCAAACACCCGTAAGTGAGATCGTCGTGCGTCACGGCCGTGTCGAAGGCGTACAATGCGCCGACGAATTTATTGCCTGCCCGATTGTGGTCAACGCCGGGGGGCCCTGGTCCTATTTACTCGCAGAGCTGGCCGGCACAACCCTACAGACCTGTGCGCTTGGTCACTACTATCTGACCACCACCGATGATGTTCAACACCCAATCGACCGACTCAGCCCGGCGGTGCGCGATTATGACAATCGTATTTACAGTCGACCGGAAACCGGCGGACTTCTCGTCGGCATTTACGAGGCCGAACCCGACCGCTACGCCATGGAAGATCTGCCTGCAGATTTTGATATGAGTGGCATGAGCGCAGCCCGAGACAATTATTCCGTTGCCCTGCTTATGGACGCTGCGCAAAGACGTTTCCCTTTCCTGACGGATAGAGTCAACTTTATCGTCACCCACGGTATCATGACTTTTACTCCTAACGGTTCACCACTTTGCGGTGAAATCCCGGAGGTCGAAGGACTTTTTCACTGCAGCGGTTTTTGTGGTCATGGGATTGTCCGCTCTCCGGTGATTGGCACCATCATGGCCGATTTAATTTTAGAGGGCAAAGAACGTTACGATCTGGAACAAGTGCGCGCCGATCGTTATTTTGACCTTGAAGGGTATCAAAGCCGCGCTGACATCATCGATAAGGGTGTACACTCTTACGCTGCCCACTACGGCAAACAGGATCCCAAACTTAACTAGAAAAAGGAAAACACGTATGCTGGAACACTTTAATGCGAGCGTTAATGTTGATGCGGATGTAGCAGGGCTCGTGCAAAACTGGCTGCCCAAACTTGCACTTGCAGCGCTGCTTTTTCTCGTCTTTTGGCTCTTTTCAAGCCTGGCAAGACGCGCCATTGTCGCAGCTGGCACAAAAGCCAACGTCGATACGCATGTCATACGTCTGATGGCCACATCCAGCCGAATCGTCTTGCTCGCTTTAGGTCTTATCACCGCCCTTGGCACCTTAGAGGTCGATGTTTCGGCCCTGGTGACCGGACTTGGTTTAACGGGATTCGCCTTAGGTTTTGCCATTAAGGATACCATCTCGAATATCCTCGCCGGCGTTCTTTTGCTCATTTATCGACCTTTTCAAGTCGGAGACAACATTGAAGTCAAAGGCATGGAGGGAAAGGTCAAATCCATCGATTTACGCTATACGACTCTTGCTCAGGAAGAGGGTCACAGTCTCGTACCCAATTCGTTGCTCTTTACCAATCCGATTCATATTGGCGGCAATAAGGCGCAAGAATAAGACAACGATCCTACCCCATGAATAGAGCAAAATCTTCGCTTGTACTCGAAGCACCCCTGCACTACTAAATAAGAATATGTGGTGAAATAATTCACAATCCAACAAAATAGCACCTTTCATTTTAAGGAGTACAACATGACCTTATTCCAAACTATTTTCAATTCTTTTAGGCACAGCACTTATTTTTTCATTTCAACAAGCAGAAGCCAAAGGTCCACAAAAACCAGGTGAACCGGATGGCTTTTACGAATGCGTCGAGAACAATCTGGGCCAATATTCCGCCTTCTGTCCCATGAGCCAGCCTGGCTTTTGCCCTGGCATGGAAAAGCTCCTTAAACGCACCAAAGCTCACCTTCATAGCGAAGAAAAGCTCAGCAAAAAGACAATCGGTAAATATTTAAAGAATCTCGATAGTCTGGAAAAAGACTGGAAAACCTTCTTCAACAATTGCATGACCAAGCTCGCCAATCAAGGCCGAGTCGAAGCAAAAGATATTGTTAGTGGTAAGAAGAAGAAAAAGTAAAGCTATCGACCAATACAAGACTACGAGGGGCGGCTAATGGACCCAGTCCTTAACCGCCTCTAGGGCGCCTACTACATAAAATTGCGCGTATGCAATTGCGATAGGGCGTCTGCCTCTTCTGCCGTAAACCCAAGCTTGATGAGGCGACTTTGGCGCCCCTCGTCCATTTGTTTTTTAAGCAGCGTAACCTTGCTAAAGCCCTCAGCGATCGCCTCGTGGGTGAACGCACCGGCTGCCAAAACAACCAAAGCGTCGAACACCTCTTCGTTGAGGCCCGATGTATGGCTTAAACTCTGATGCCGCTGCTTCACCGCCATCGTCAAACGCCCTTTGAGCTCTGGTTCAAGACTTAAATGCCGTCGCAAATGGGCCAGGCCAAAGGCCACATGTCGGGCTTCATCCTGGGCGGCTAATTTTGCAACCTGCGAGGTCACAGGATCGGGTGCATGCTCGTTTAAAAACCATAGAAGAGACAAAAAGGAACCCTCCCCCAAAACAGAGAGCATAAACGCCGCCAACGCAAAGTCCGGCTCGTCAATCAGAGTTTTCAGCGAAGCCTGACCGCCCACTGTCGAGAGTCCCAGCTCTTTGCGCTTTAATAAAGCCCGACGAGTAAACACTTCGATATGGCGCGCCTCGTCTGCGGCTTGAATCGCCAAGACCTGCATCACTTCTCTAAAGTGCGGATGTAATTTCGCTAAAAATTGTGTCGGCACAATAAGCGCCGCAGTTTCATTTTCGATAAGGTAGGTCATGACCTGAACCACCGCATCCTCGACTTCTTCCGGGTGAGTAATATCGGCCTGCCAATCAATGGCACTTTCTGGATCCCACTGTGCCGCGGCGGCTTGCGCATACAGCTTTGCTGCCTCATCCGCCCAGACCACATTTTTATCCGATAGAGGAAAATGAAACTCAGGGCCTCCTGCTTCGATCTGCGCACCACGGGCGGCAAGTCCCCAGGTGGCGGCCGGATTATCCACAACCCCACCATCTGCGGCAAGATCAGCGTGACCACTACGCTGCGCACCGCGCCAACGGCCCACCTGGGCGCCACCGCGAACCAAGGTTGTTGGGGCACGAAAACCGTGCCCCTGCGCCCTGGCCCAAACTTCTAAATGCATAGACAACATTGAATCGCTGCCGGAAATTTCCAGGGACTCGCCTACGGCAATGCCTTCAAGCGCGCGCTTAATGAGGATATGCCCACCGCGCTCAAGGCCAAGCTCTTTTAAATCAAGAACCTCCGGCATTAGGCCACACGCTCTACAAAGTCCTGAATCGAGCCGAAGCGATCACAAGCCGCGTTGAGCTGTGCAAAACCCTGTGTGCGCCCCTGTCGCCAAACTTTAAGTCCTTCAAGGTCCAGCAAAGGTCGAACCGTAGGGTCATCGTAAGACATACTTAAAAGCAAACTGTTAAAACGCTCGACCTGGGCCATCGGTGCGTTATCCAGCATCGTGAAAATACAATGGTCGTAGGCTTCTGTTCTTGCTAAAATCTTTGTCGATCCGGCAGGAAGCGTTCCCTCTTGGCCAAAAAGCAAATGGTTGCCATCTATCATACAAGCCGCATCTACTTCACCGCTGTTCAGCGCCTTGGCCGCATCCCGTTCGCCGCCAATATGATCGCCATGCTTGCCGACCAACACATCAAAGTATTTGACCTCAAAGTCTTGATGCGGCTCAAGTTCATGCTGGGCTAAATGATTCAATGGAATCAAAGTCGCTTGCGGTGAGTCGGCAGCGCCAAGAGCAACGGTCTTGCCTTTAAGGTCACGAATATTTTCAATCCCTGAATCCGCCCGCACGACCACGACCGAGGTTAAATCCTGATCCGTATCGCGCATACAAAAACCTGTTGCTTTAAGTCCTTTGGCTTGTGCAATACGCTCTGTTTGAATCCACGCCAATGGCGAATTCCAAGCCACATGAAAAGCATTTTGAAAATGGGCTTCAACTTGTCGTTCATAATTTGAGAAAAGCACATAATCGAAATCAAAATCATGAGACGCAAGCCACTCCTTAAAACCATCCCAAATGGTGACAACCTTAGGATCGTAAGCAACCGCACCAAGTAAAAAAGTATCTTTAGACATTTTAAAATTCTCCTAAAAAAGTTCCATGCCACAAATGGCTTTACCAATAAAATCGTAGAGGACGTCCGTTGTTGGCGCCATCACAGTCCCTGCTCGCGCATCACGAAAATAGCGCTCCACACCAACATCGCGCCTAAAAGCAGCACCGCCACACACACGCATCGCTAAATCCGTAACTTCAGTGGCCGCCTCATTACATACCGCTTTGGACTCCAAGACCCGAAGCTTCATGTCTTCGCGCTCCACCTCCATGGCACTTACCGTATCGTAAAGCAGAGTCCTGGCCATATCGGTTTTACAGCGCATACGTGCCAAATAATTTCGAATGGTCGGTAAGTCCGCCAGGCTCTTGTCGATGTGTGCATAGCGAGCTCCAGACGCATGGGCACAAGCGCGCTGGGTGGCGCCCTCCATCAATCCAAGAGAACACGCTGCATTCATCACGCTAAAATAAGGCAAAACAATTTCCATCATAATGCCAAACCCGGCGCCATCCTCACCCAAACGATTCTCTTCGGGGATAATCGCGTTGTCGCTCTGACAAGGGCCCGAGTCGTTTCCTCGCAGCCCGAGTCCATCAAAACTATCGGCTGGTTTAATGTTCTTCGTCTGACGAGGCACAAGCCAGATGGTGCTTGCCTCTTGCGAATCAACCGGGCGACTCGACCAAACATAGGTCGCTGCATGGTTGTTGGATGTGATCCAGCTCTTTTGCGCATCCAGCGCGATACCACCCTCAACCCGCTTAGCCGTGCTCACCGGTGCCCAGAAATGCGAACGAGAACCGGCTTCAGAAAAAGCCAAAGTCGATAAATGCTCGCCGCTGGCGGTTTTCTTTCTTTCGGCAAGAGTTCCATGGGCCTCAATCACCGCTGCTGCACTATAGTGCATGGTGGTGACCATGGCGGTGGTAGCACAATGCTGTGCAATCGCCTCGATAACTTCCACTGCAGCCCGTGGCCCTTCTCCAAGCCCCCCAACATCGGCTGAACTGAGTAATCCTAAAAGCCCCACATCCGCCAAAGCCTGCATCGCTTTTTTCGGAAAGGCTGCCTTGGCATCAACAAGCTGTGCCTGTGGTGCTATGACTTCAGCCAAAATAGGCTTTAGAAGTTCCAGATGTTTTGACATTTTTTCTCCTCCAGTGACAACCCACCCACCGAAGAAAAATCTCGGGAGTGTTATGCTCTTGCTTCAGACCGAACCCGCCGGTCTTTATTCCATTCTCAACGTCGATACGACATTCGTTTACTCCAAAATCTTTTTGCGCTTAGGCGCAAAAGCGTGCAGACGATAAGTTTCTTTCAAGTTCAAATCAAGAATTTTTTTCGAGTTAAAGCCCTGATTACTCTTCTGCGACACAAATCCCTAAATGTGGATTTTCTTGTGGCCCATAGACAAAACAGTCGCCACTTTCGCATACCCCGGCCTCACCAGCCTCGGCACGTGCATCACAAAAGGGCACACAAACGTCATCCTCGGTGCAGGCATAATCTTCAACACAAGTCATTGCCTCTAATTGAATCGTACAAGCCTCACCATTTTCCGCTGGCGCCTCGACCTGTCCAACGCAATAGCCATTTGTTCCAAAAAAGCCGTAGCAAGCGGTTGGCGCAGAATCGATGGGCGCACAACTCTCTCCATCAAAGAGCGTACAATAAGCCAGACAAATACCAATCCCATCGTCCTCAAGCCCAACGCATCCACCTGTGCCACAACGTTTTTCTGGCTGCCCTTGGGGTTCGGCATAACAGGTGTCACCAACCCCCAGACTACCTTTCGCGATACAAAATCCGCCCTCGTCACCACCCTCAAAAGGAAATGGTCCTACGCAAGTTGCGT
>JASMKV010000346.1 GCA_030749035.1 Myxococcota bacterium
GTTTTCGACGGAAAGTTTTTTCAGGGCATTGACGAGATTTTCGCTGTCTTCCAATGTTTCCGCCGAGTAGGCGTCTGCTTCAAATTCATTCTTGCGGGAAATGATACTGCTGACCACAGAGAGAACCATCTGAATTGGAGAGTAAAGCAGGGAGAAAAAAGTTAATCCGGCATAGAGTGAAAGCTCCTGCATTTTAAAAGCAGCAAAAAGGTCTTTGTTGTCGAGGAAAAAAGACATGCAAAAGAAGAGGATACCGCTTTGTAGAATGGATAGAGCGGTGCCAAAAAGGATATGTTTCTTTTTGTAATGGCCAATCTCGTGCGCCAAAATGGCCAAGAGCTCGTCAGTCGTTTGTTGCTCGAGCAGCGTGTCGAAAAGCGCAATCCGTTTTCGCTTTCCAAAGCCTGAAAAGTAAGCATTGCTTTTGGTTGAGCGTTTCGAACCATCCATGATAAAAATGCCCGTTAATGGGAAACCCACTTTTTGCGCATAGGCATCGAGTTTCTCTTTGAGTTCACCCTCTTCGAGAGGGGTAAACTTATTAAAAAGCGGGGCGATGAAGGAAGTGAATATGGGTGGCAGCACCACGGTAAAAAGGGCCATTGCTGCCCAAGCGTAAAGCCATGCGTGTGTTCCAGCTTTTTCAAAAAGATAAAGAATGATGCTTAAAATGGCCGATCCGAGCAACGCCAAGAGGGCATAGGATTTGATTTTGTCGCTGACATAAGTTTTCCATGTCATCTTGTTGAAACCGAAGTTTTCTTCAATCACAAAGGTTTTGTAGAGTGAGGCGGGGGTACCCATGATATCGGAAAGTACAAATAGAATGCCGAAAAACAGGAGTCCACTGACGATAGGACCCTGGCCTAAAGCACGTACATATTGGTCAATATAATTAAAACCACCCAGCAAAATGAATGCGATAATCACCACAAATGAGATGGTGCTGGTGATGAGACCAAAGCGACTGTTTATCCGGGTGTAGTCTTGCGACTTCTTGTAGGTCTGTGCATCACAATGGCCGCTAAATTCCTGGGGTAAATTGGGATCGAGTGCCTTTAAGTTCAATAATGTGCCTATGGAATCAAGCAAGTATTCCAGAACAAGGGCACTTAAAATAATGAGAAGATAAGTGTTCATGGCGCTCTCTTATGCGCAGAACATCAAAATAGGTAGTCTTTTTTGTTGATTTTTTGGGCCTTATTTTGTTTAAAAGGGGCATGCAAACTTTAGAAACAACCTTCATGACCTATCACGCATCAGCGGGGGGGCTTCATTTAAGAACTTCAGATGGTATTATTGCCATTGATAAGAAGAAGGATGAACTCGTTGACTTGGCTAAAACATTTCGTCGTGGTCAAAAGATTCGTGTTGCCGGCGAACATGCGGTCTCTAAGGCTTTAAGCACATGGGTTTTCGAAGCAGAAGAGATTTGCGTCGCTTAAAATCCTCTTATCGATAGGTTCGAAATACAACATCCCATAGTGGCCCTGATGTGCCGTAGAAGCCGTTCCCATTCACGGTGTGATGTCGGTGGTGGTTTTTAAATAGAAATTTTAGCAGTCTCCTTTTGCCCATGATGGGACAATGCCCGCCGATATGAATCCACTCATAACCCAAGTAACCCAAAATGAAGCCGGTGTGCAGAATGCATGTCGTTGCGATATTGTGACTTAGAAGCATGAAAAGCAGGCCTGCGCCGGTAACGATGAGGCCACTTTGGTGTATGTCAAAAACATCATCCGGGATTTCAGGTTGGTGATGATGTTCAACATGTGGAGACCAGTCGATGACCCAGGCAGGGACTTTTTTTCCGTCCAGGGGGCGATGTTCAATATAGCGGTGGCCAATATACTCACATAATGTCCATGTCAGATAACCGAGCAAGAGTAAGAGCGCTATCATTGCGGGGCTCTTGTCGAACTCGATGTTGATGAGTATGCAGAATTCAGCCAAAATCCAGACGGCATAAAAAAGGCTCACGGGTAAGAGTAAGCTTAAGCTTTCGAGAAGACCTTTGCTTTGAAAATACTTTGTCATAGCCAATACAGAGCCTTTATATACCTTACACAAGTATAAGGGAAAGAGGTTATCTTATGCGCATTTTGGGCTAATTTGTGGTGTTTTTGGCATAATGTTCATATCGCAATTGAATTTCAGAGACATATTTTACAGGTTCTGTACCGCGACAATAACCATAACGGGCTTTTTTATAATATCGAGGTTTTTCGAGTAAAAGCATGGCTTTTTCAACGTTTCCAAACCAGCGATCTGGGTCGAGTTTGAGTTTTTTGGCCAATCGACGGGCATCGCTAAGGTGTCCGAAGCCGACATTGAATGCGGCCAATGCAAAGCGTGTACGTTGTCGTAGGTGCAGCGAACTTTCGGTGCGATTAAAAAGTTGCCGAAGGTATTTGACGCCGGCATGGATGTTTTGCTCTGGCAGGTGCAAGTTCTTGACGCCCAGTGAACCGGCTGTCCGCGGCATCAGCTGGAAAAGGCCCTGGGCGCCGGCCCAGGATTCCGCTTTCGGGTTAAATCGACTCTCCTGATACATTTGCGCGGCTAAAAGACGCCAGTCAAACTCGTATTTTTTGGCGTATTTTTTTATCGCGTGGTCATAAGGAGAAATCTCTCCTGTAATTGATGTTTTTTTTTCTTTGCTGAGTTTGATTCGCTTTTTATTTTTAAAATATCGTTTTATTGCCATATTGTATTCAAGCCCACGATACGTTTTGCTTATGAATGTATTGAGCTTGTTCATAAGAGTGGGGTTGTTTGGTCGTACACCAAAGGCAATGTTTTGTTGATAGCGACACGCGTCATCGTCTTTACGGCACTCATCATTGCGCATGGGGAGCGGAAAAGCGGCTTCAATGTTATCGTGGTAACGTTGTTCAATCTCAAAGATGGTTGAGTCGGCAACCGAAAAAGCGATTTTCTTAGAGGCAATTTGTGCCAACAAGCGTTCTGTTTCGACCTCTTCACTCACATTGATAATCTCGAACGGGCCGTAGTCCTTTTGCAGTCCTTGGAGAGTGGCATAGTAGCTTGAGGATTTACGGACATGAATAGTGCGACCTTTAAGGTCTTCAAGGTTTTTGACTTTTGGTCCGGCGGTATTTTGAATCAAAAACTCTTTGACAAAAAGATAAGGTTTAGAGAATTTGATCTCTTCCATACGTTCAGGCGTCACGCTCATTGTTGCGGCAATCATGTCGCCGCGTCCTTCAAGGAGCCAAGGAATGAGTAGATCGCGGGAGGGGGGGACGACAATTTCAAGACGCAGGCCTTGGTTTTTTGCAAACATCTTCACCAGGTCTCGATCAAAACCAAAGTCTTCTCCTTTATACATGAAGTAACTTAAAGCATTGTTGCGTGTGAGCAGACGCAGAGAGCCACGCTGACGCAATGCTGCCAGGTCCCCTTTGGAAGTCTTCTCCCGGTGCAGTGTCAGGGATTGCACAGTAATAAATTTATTTAAGGTGTTTTGCAAATCGGGGTTCTCTTTGCGAATCGCCCAAGCCAAACGCTTGTCCTTTGCAATAAGCATAAGAGATTTGACTTGTTTGTTGTGCGCGAGGAAGTTGTCGAGAATATGCTGATCGCAGAGGGTCAAAGGTCTGCGCCCTTCGGCGACGTCTTGTAAGATGTTTTCGGATTGTTCGTCTTCGGGAACACTGACGATTTTGATGCCCAGCCCATCATTGATGTTAAGGTTGTTCAAGGTATGCCAATAGGACGAGGTGCGACGCACATGAATTTCTTTGCCGCGCAGGTCAGCAATTTGGGTTGGGGGGTTGTCGGCGTTTAAGGGACCAACGAGTGTCTCTTGGGTGACCAACAAGGGTCTGGTGAATGCCATAATGGTCTGGCGCAAAGGCGTGATGGTAAGGTCTTCAGCGAGGAGATCCGTTCTGCCACTCAGCAAGTCGTTGACCGCATCACTTAGTGTTGACTGTTCAACAAACTTGATTTGCAGTCCGTGTTCAAAGGCAAAACTTTTGGCCCAATGCCGGCCGTCAAGAAAAGGATTGACTTGACGTTTGATGCCCGTGGTTTGCTTTTTTAATAGGCCTACGCGTAAAACACCCTTTTCCAGGATGACACTTAGATCTCCGGTGTGCACAGTGCTGGGAGGCGCATCGGTGCAGAACTGGTTGCTGGAGGCCAGGACCAGGAGAACCAATTGCAGGAATCGTCCGAACTTAGACATGATCATGACTCTGAGCTATAACACATGTTTCGATTTAAACCCAAAGGGTATTGACAGAAGAGGGCGATAGATTAGATTGCCAATATGGGATTGATTTTCTTGGCCTTGTTGGTGACGCCGATTGTCGAATTGTGGTTTCTTATCCAGATAGGTTCTTGGTTGGGGGTCATGCCGACCATCGTGATTGTCATTTTGACCGCCGCTTGGGGCGCATTCCTGACCCGACGTGAGGGTTTGCGTGTGTTAACCCACTACCAAGAAAGCTTATCGCGCGGTGAAATGCCGACCGGCGCCTTGCTTGACGGCCTGTCTGTTTTTGTCGGAGGGGCATTACTTTTAACCCCAGGTTTTTTTACGGATGCTTTTGGATTCGCTTTGCTCTTTGCGCCAAGCAGAGCGTTTTTTAAGATCATCCTGATCAAGTGGACGCAGGAGAAGGTCAAGACAGGTCAGATCTTTGTGCAGCACACCCAAGGTCCAAGTGGTCCAAGTGCGCCATCAACGCATGGCTACGGGCAAGTGATCGATCAGAAGTTTGACGAGGAGAAATAAAAACGCCGATCATAGGACCGGCGTTTTCTTATTCAGATTAAAATTATTTTAACTTTGTCGTTGTTGATTAGCGCTCTGTACAGATGACATATGCAACTGTGAGAGAGAACTTGAACCATCAGCATTTGGTGCTGGCGCAGGTGCGCTTGGTCTACTCTTTGATGGGAGTGTGCGCAAATGCGCAAAGTCACCCTGTAAGTCTTTGGCCATGCTTTGTGCATCGATCAAAGACAAGCGTCCATCATCACCCGTTGCCGATGCGGCGTTCGCATAAGCATAGCGCCATGCAGCATCAACGATACCGTCTACGGTGGGCTTCTTGGCGCCAGTGAATTTAAAGTAATTGGTGATATTATCGGCACCATAGCGAGCACTGCCGGTAAGTTTTGCCAATTTGGTGGCTTCGTTGGCGCTGATGCGTCCATCTTGACCGGCCAATTGTTCTACAGCAGGACGAAAAACCTGGTTGACCCAGGCGTCCGCAAAGTTTTTCGCAGTTGGTGAAGGTGGTAAATTTACAGGCATCGTGGTCTCCTTATGCCGTTAAGTGTTTAAAAACACAGTATTTCTTCTCTTTTTAGGACGGCCTTTAAGAGCCATCCCTCAGTGATATGTATCGGAAACCTGGTCAAAAAGTTGCGCAAATTACAGAACCCGCGAAATCTTTTTTGTAAGGGCTCCATGCAACCTTTTTCTACTTTTTCCAACTACTTGTCGAAGATCGCTTGCGTGACCCCTGTCTCTCCTGCTAGCAAGCCCACCCATGATGGCTAGAGAGCGCGCAAATCAAAAGACGAAGGCGAGCAAGGGTAGGGCGTCCCATGATCCTGTCTTTCCAACAGCATTTGTTGATTTTATGTTGGATGGCTGGAAGGCGCAGGATGGCAAATTGCCGCCTCCGATCAAAGGGCATGCGCGTCATATGGCTCGTCGGGATGTCTTGTCGGAACATTTTGCCGGTGAGTATCTTATCATTCCAACAGGCCATGAGAAGGTGCGCTCTAACGATACGAACTATCGCTTTCGCCCAGGCACAGACTTTTACTATCTTACAGGTAATCATGAGGCAGATTGTGTACTCGTTTTGGAGCCAGATGGTGCCTCAGGGCATAAATCCATCCTGTTTGTAGAGCCTAACCCTGGTCGCAAAGATTCGACGTTTTTCACCGATCGCCACAAAGGTGAATTATGGGTTGGTGCGAGACTTGGCGTATCGGAAAGTCAATCGCGTTATCAAGTCGATGCGGCCCAGTCTATAGATGCTCTTGGTCCTTATCTCAAAGCGCTCAAGAGTGGCAAAAATTATCGTGTGCTTAGAGGCTTCTCTCACAATATTGATAAGATTTTGCCGGCACGGAAAAAAGAAGATGAGGCGCTTGCGAGTGTCCTAAGTGAAGCGCGTCTTTATAAGGACAGCTCTGAGATTGCATCACTTGAGCGTGCAGCATTGATGACCAAAAAAGCATTTGAAGATGTGATTGGTGAAATGAAGTCGGCGAAGTGTGAGCGCGAACTTGAAGGTGCATTTTGTCGAAGAGCACGTATTGAAGGCAATGATTGCGGTTATAATATTATCGTTGCTGGTGGCGCAAATGCCTGCATCTTACATTGGAGCCGCAATAATGGTTCGTTGCGCAAGCAGGATCTGGTGTTAATTGATGCGGGGGTCGAAACCAATGAACTCTATACGGCTGATGTGACCAGGACTCTGCCGATAGGTGGTAAATTTAGTCCTGCTCAGCGAGAAGTGTATGAGCTTGTCATGGCAGCGCAGAGCGCGGCCTTAGGTGCAGTTGTGCCGGAGAATGATTTCTTGGCGCCCCATCATGCGGCGATGAAAGTGTTGGCTGCCGGTTTGGTGGACATGGGCATTCTCAAGGGACCATTAGAGCAAGTGATGTCGGAAAAGAATCTTTTCTACAAGCGTTACACCTTGCATGGTGTGTCACATATGCTTGGCATTGATGTGCATGATTGTGCTTCGGCGCGTGCGGAAACATATCGCAACGGTCAACTTAAACCTGGCATGGTGCTTACCATTGAGCCAGGATTATATTTCCAACCCGATGACCTTACTGTTCCGAACAAATATCGCGGGATAGGTGTCAGAGTCGAAGACGATGTGTTGGTGACCAATCGAGGGCATCGCGTCTTAACGGATATTCCCCGGCAGAGCGATGAGATTGAACGTTGGATTCAACGGATTTGGTCCAAGAAAAAGAATTAGGTTGATCCATGTTGCCACTTCTGGGCCAAGCGGTGGTGCGCAAACGCGCCTTTAAGCGACTTCTGGCCGGACATCTTTGGGTTTATAAAAGTGATATGGCATTTGAATCCCAGGAGGCGGGCCTGGTGGAGGTCTTAGACCCTCAAGGCGGACTTTTTGGTCAAGCTCTCTTTTCTCCTCGTTCTCAAATTGCACTTCGTCTTCTTTCTCGCGACACAACGCATATTGATAAAGACTTTATCCTGAAGCGCTTTCATGATGCCTTGTTGCGACGTGAACATCTCTTGTCCGGCTTGACGAGCTATCGCCTCATCCATGGTGAAGGTGACTTGCTGCCCGGGCTTTTTGTGGAGCGTTACGGGGATGCATTTGTGGTGCAGTCCACTTGTGCAGCCGCTGCACTTCTGGAACCATTATGTATCGAGTGGATTAAAGAAGATCTAAGTCCACGCTTGATTGTGGTGAACAACACGACAAGATCGAGGCGCACTGAGGGCTTAGAACTTTACCGAAAAGTCGTGCATGGCACGGAGCCTGCGGAGGCTTCTTTTGTGGAACACGGTTTTACATATTCCACCAATCTTTTAGAAGATCAGAAAACAGGTAGCTTTTTCGACCAACGCGATAATCATGGGCAGATTGCAAAATATGCTTTTGGGCGAGGTTTAGATGCTTTTACTTATCACGGGGGTTTTGCGCTGAATATGGCCAGGACCTGTACGACGGTAGAGGCCATTGACCTCTCAGCCACGGCGCTTGCGAAAACACAAATGCATGCCGAACAAGCTGGGTTTGCACATATCGAAGTGGTCAAAGCTGATGTGATGAAATATTTGCCGACTTTGGTCGCGGCGGGTAAGCGCTTTGACACGATTGTGTTGGACCCA
>JASMKV010000347.1 GCA_030749035.1 Myxococcota bacterium
CACGGCGGATACCTTAGAGGCCCCCTTGAGTGGCGGCAAAGCCCAGGCGCACTCAGCCGCCAACCTTGTGGTCACCTGGGAGGCCGCGAATGGTCAAAACCTCAAAGATTACGGCGAAAAACGACTGACCAAACTTAAAACCTCACTGCCTGGATTTAACTTGTCCGAGCAAGGGATTTGGTCGCCAGAGGGGCAGAAAATTTTTTATGGCGAATATCACATCGATATGAACCCACCACTCACACAACTTTTGCAGATCAAGAGTGTGCAGGACGACTTTGTTTGTCTGACCGGAACGGCCATTCAAAACAGCTATGCAGAAGTCAAAGACGCTTTTAAGAAAAGCATGTTGGCTTTAAAAAGTAAGGATTAAGGAACAAGCATGAAATCTACCGTTACACTTGTCGATGCTATGGCATGGATATTTCGCTACTATTATGGGCAGGATGAAATGTTCAATGCTGCCGGCAGCCCAACCCACGCCACCTTTGGTTTCCTGCATTTTCTCCTACGACAAATGGATCAGGGTGAGGTTTCTCATATGGCCGTGGTCTTTGATGCCGAAGAGAAAAACTTCCGCAACGACATTTATCCCGAATACAAAGCCAACCGTGGTGAACCGCCTGAAGATCTGATTCCCCAATTCGCGCAGTGCGAATTGATTGTCAAAGCCTTAGGCCTCCCGCTTTTTAAACAAGCCGGTTATGAGGCAGATGACTTGATCGCCTCTTTGACGAAAATGTGTCGAAGCGCCGAGCACCATGTTAAAATTCTTACCGGTGATAAAGATCTAACCCAACTTGTCAGTCACGGCACCACCCTTTATGATCCGGCCCGTCGCAGAAGCTTTACCCCCAACAAAGTGCATGAACGCTTTGGGGTCAATCCGGAACAAATGCGTGATTGGTTGGCCCTTTGCGGTGACGCCAGTGATAATATCCCAGGCGTTCCTGGGGTTGGACCTAAAACCGCCACCGGACTGCTCAACGGTCTCGATAGCCTTGATGGAATTTATGATAATCTGGAAGCGGTGGCCGAATTACCACTTCGAGGAGCAAAAAAACTCGGCGCAAAATTAGAAACACACCGTGAAGTGGCTTATCTGGCACAACAACTCGTCACTCTCAAAGACGATGTGGAACTTGATGTGCGCATGGAGGACCTTGAATATAAAGGTGCAGACAAAGATGCCTGTGAAACACTCTTTGAAGAATTAGGCTTTGAAGATTCTTTTGATCTTATCCCAAGATTCTCCGTCTAATTTTTTTGAGCGATGCCGCAACTTGAGGCGACACCACCCAAAAGAACGACAAAACCTTAGAGCCAGGGGTTTGTTGGCTGGTTGCTGGCTGGAGAGCTAAAGCTTTGTCCATAGAAGTCGCCTTGAGGAGCGCCTTCGTCTATCAATTGTAAAAGTTTTGGCCAAAATTGTGCTTCATCGTCAAGGCCCGCATCATTAAGACGATCTGCTGCGACATCGAATCGCTCCAGCGCGGCGGCCAAATGCGCGGCGGCGGCCTGTTGACTGCTTTGGTAAAGACTTGTGGATTGCTGCAATGCTTCGGTCAGCAATGCTAACGCCACTGTTTTATCGATACCCGCTTGCGGCATATACACACCACAAGCATCAACACTTTCATCATTGTATTCTAAATCGATTGCTTTACTTACTTGCGAACCATCTGGCTTTGTATAGCTTAAATTCAAATCCACATGCGCATCACTTAAACTGGCTCCATCCAACGCTTTAAGCTCAAGAAGCAAAGCCCCGCGGTTCTTACTTAAAAACACCGTGGCCACTTCAAGAGATGGCTCCTCTGCATTCTGAGAACCAGGGAAACCATAAGCCGCTTTAACCTCCAGATCAGAGCAAGACTCGGCGCTAAAGTGCAAATCGTAAGCGATAGGCGAAACAAACCAGGGCCAGTGGTCGGCAATGAATTCATCCACCGCAGAACTTGTCATCAATGAAAATGCGTTACCCCCACGCAGGTATGACATTTTATTCAGGAATGCCTGGTCTAAACCAAGCCCCAAACCTAAGACCGTTAAAGACACACCTTCATCGGCACCATCAGCGGCAATCTGCTCAAAATCCGATGGTGCGGTAAGCCCCACATTAGGCTGCATATCGCTAAAAAGAATCACACGAACTTCATCGTAAACATCAACCGCTTGCTCCGCCAGCGCATAACCCTGACGCAAACCATCCTCCAAATTGGTCACCCCATCAGCGCTCAAATTGTTGATCGCGGCAGCAACCGTTGGTGCCCCTCCAGGCGTGGGTTCAAGCACCGTATTCACATCAGAACCAAAAGCCACAATCGCAATGCGGTCTTCACTGCCCAGCTGGCTACTGAGCTGCAACAAAAGTTCTCGGGAAATCTCGCCAGGCGAGTTGTCATTTTGATAGCCCCAGCCCATTGAGCCCGAGACATCAACCACCGCAACAACCGCAATGGGCTGACGCTCAAAGTTATCAGGATCGATGGTCGAAGAAAGCCCCACCTGCACCCAAACCGAATCTTCCTCGTCCGTATCCGGCGCAATACCTAAAGCGCCACGCACACAAAGCACATCATCACAGGGTTCACCGCTTAAGGGCAAATCATGTTCAGAAAACATGCCCTCAACCACAAAAGCTTCGGCTGGTGGCACATGGCCATGATTTACAAATTCACGAGCGGTGGTTAAAGATTGTACACCACCGGGAGTGGCACCAAAATCCCCGCCCGGCATGGCGTACCCCGAACCGGATAAACCATCCGCGGACATACTATGACATCCTGCCAGAATCAGGGTGAAAATAAATAAACCAATCCAACGTAAAGCAATCGACATGCTTAGACTCCTTTTGACTCAAAGTTACAGGGCGCGGCAAAAGATGACGTTGCATGAAAAATGCCAATAACGAAAAAAGAAGAGAGTCCTTTATTTTTGGTGATTTAAATCACAGCAATCTTTTTGATTCTTTGAAGAGCAAAATAAAATGCGACATTTATGTCCGAATTTTTGTTTTGGGTGCGCCTTAATTCATCTGCGCCCAAACAAAACCAAAATCCAGTGCCGGTAAATTATCGCCCATCTCGCCTTCCGCGTTTCCACAGCGATGATGAAACATATCATTCTCTATCCCACAGAGGTTTTCTAGATCCCCGAAACCCAGCTGGCCATTATCACCAAACCCCCAGCACTTAACCGTACCATTATCCAGTATGGCACAGCCATGATCATAAGAAATATCAACCGTCACCGCATAGCGGCCTGTGCCTAAATCAATTGCAGGCATATTCAAGATCTCATCTTCATCATCGCCAAAATTCTCCACACTTTCTTGACCAAGCTGACCCCAATAATTATCTCCCCAACACTTGAGACTATTGTCGAGCAACATGACGCAATTATTTCTCCCCCCGGAAACCAGGGTCACCACGCTCTGCCCAAAGTTGAGTACAGGCAATGCATCACCCATCTCATCGGGGCCATCGCCTAAATCCTCCGTGTTTCCGTAACCAAGACGCCCGAAGCTTCCTTCACCCCAGCACTTCACCTGCCCGTTGTTAAGAAGCGCACAATTGTGTTCATTGCCAGAGGCAAGAGAAACAACATCCTCACCACCTAAAGGAACAACCTGCGGTGTATAAACATGATTCGTATGGCCTTGCCCCAACTGGCCCCCCGTATTTTCCCCCCAGCACCACACGCTCTTATCGCTTAACAAGGCACAGGTATGTCTATAACCTGCACTTAAAGCTTCAACAACGGCTCCATCAAAATCAAGATAGGGCAGCGCGTCCCCCATTTCGTTCTCTTCATCGCCAAGCTCTCCAACATCCTCCCCATAACCCAATTGCCCATCGCTGTTGGAACCCCAGCATTTAACCTTACCGTCACTGGTTAAGATACAGACATGGGTATCGCCGGCACGAATTTTAATGACTTCGATATTTTCACCTAAATCGATAAAGGGCAGGTTATCACCCATTTCATCTTGAATGGAAGTACAGTCGCGTTCATCGTCATCGTTGCCTAGACAACCATCGCCTAATATTTCGGTTGTGCTTTGCCCCAACTGTCCCGAATAATTATTGCCCCAGCATTTGACTTGTTTGTTGTCAAAGAGTGCGCATGAGAAGTCCTTGCCCAAGGCTAAATC
>JASMKV010000348.1 GCA_030749035.1 Myxococcota bacterium
CGGAACATGCTCTAAAAACCCCTCAAGCCCTAAAATTGCATCCCAGGCTTGCTTAAATTGTCCGACTTCAATCAGCTCGATAACAACCGCAATAATCGCATCTCGTGCCGGCTCAATTTCCTCTTTGTTTTTGTTTCCGTGATTAAGCTCTAAAACAACATCCATGAATCGTTGGCCGACATTGCGTGGCGGGCGAGTCAATTCTCTGCACCACTCTTTAACAACTTCAGGTTCGAGCTCATGTGTGTTGGCCCTTTCCTCAATCTCTTTGGCTTTTTCAACTTCACTTAATTCAGCAAGTCCATGTTCACCAAGTAAATTAGAATCATGAATGGCTAAAATACTGGACGCCTCTTTAGAAATATCATCATCAGGATCAAGGCGTTCATTTAAGGCTGCTGACAAAAGGTCATCAAACTCATTACCTTCTTCGCTTTCTTCGCTATCTGTATCACCGACTCTAATATATTTATCCGAAAAGAGGTCGAGCATATTCATGTCAATATGCTCTAAGTCGGCCTCCCAAAGACGGGTCACCGCATTGTCTTCAGTTGCATCACGCTTACCGTCTGCGGCAATGGACTCAATAAAAAGGTCAATTTCTGCCTCACTTAAATCGGGCTGAAAGACAACATTACGGACACCCTCTTGAAATAAGACGAAAAATGGATTTTCCATGGGGCGATTAACCTGATGGATCGAAATACCTAAGTATAAGAGTTGAATCGCTTCAATTTCAAAATCAAGATCCCCATAGGCATCAAGAAACTTATAGATACGATCCAGCAAAATTTTTCGCTGGTTTTGTACCTGTGAGTGTTCTTTGTCAAAGAGTCTGATGTTCTTCATGACCGTCATAAACGCACGAAGAACCTCTCTTGCAGCAGTCATGCGCTCTTCTTGCGCCTTCGCTGCATCAAAAGCTGACTCCTGTGCGGCCGTATCCACAGTGCCTTCAGACACCATATTTGTGGCAACATTTTTAGACGTATCACTATCCATTGAACATTTCCCTACTCAACTGCTTAACTTTATATGATTCTTAAGAAAAATTCCTCTATTTTCAAGGTTATTTATCGCAGAGCCAAATTCCTTGCCGCCCGGTAGATCCAGTGCTACGAGTAAGAGCGCAAAAGGAATTAGCATGGACAACCCCAAATTTGTAAAAGATTATGTCAAAATCCTAAAAGAAGTTGGCGCCACGGAATTTAAAAACAAGTTCCGCACGCCTGTTTTGGTCGGTGTCGGTATGCTTGGCCAAATTGATGACAACAGAAAAGTTGCCGGACGCAAAACGGCGGTTATCAGCATCAACAATATGGAGGAAGTCAGTCAAACCGAAAGCTTGGCTGATCGCGTATGGCCCGTTTGTAAAAGCGGCGATGGCAAACCTGGACCTGGGATCACTGTGGGTCGTGTTGCCGGTAATGACGTAGTGATTCCTGAATATTCGGTTTCACAGCAGCACTGCCAATTCTTTTATGAACCTATGCGTGTTGTCATTTGTGATCTTGGCGCCCTCAACGGCACCATGGTGGCGGGCAAACGCGTGGCCCCAAGAGCACGTGTACCCGTTAAAAATAAAGACACGCTTGTACTTGGAAGATATCAATTTCACTATTTGAGTCCAGTTGGTTTTCTTGAACGGGTTCAGGCCGTATCACAAATTTTATAATTCAGCCCTGAAAACACAGCGACCATCAACCCAGGTCTGCAGACACTGAATATCACAAAGCTTGGCAGGTTCGATTTCTAAAGGATGGCGGTCCACAATCGTCAGATCGGCTTTCATCCCAAGCGCAATAACCCCTAAATCTTCATCACCCGCAGCAAAAGCCGCGCCTTTTGTAAAGCCATCCAAAGTTTGACTGGCACTCAAGCGTTCATGCCCATGCCAGCCATCTTCCGGCTGGCACTGCGCATCTTGACGATTAACCGCGCTATAAAAACCCCACCATGGGTTTTCACTTTCAACCGGTGCATCAGAACCAAGGGCAAGCGGCACCCCTTCCTGGAGCAAGGTTTGCCAAGTATACGCATGACTTACACGATGTGCTCCAAGTCGCTCCCCTACCCATGGCATATCACTGACCGCGTGGCATGGTTGCATACTGGCTATCGCACCCAAATCGACAAAACGCCGCCTGTCTTTTGGACGAATCACTTGAGCGTGCTCAATACGATGCGAACCACACTCAGCATCTTGTGCTTGTCCAATAGCATCCAAGGCCATGCTTACGGCACGATCACCAATCGCATGGATCGCAATTTGATAGCCTGCACGGTGTATGACCTGACAAGCCCTGTCTAAATCTTCAGGCGCAATTAAAATGAGGCCATCAACCCCGGGCTTATCATGATAGGGCTCAAAAAATGCAGCACCCCAGGACCCCAGCGCGCCATCAACAAAGAGCTTTACCCCCACAACTCGGACCAACCCCTCCCGCACCACCGGCACCCCCAACAATGGAATTAAATCATCAAGTTCACCGTAAAGGTATGAGGTCACACGCAAAGGCAACTCGCCTGCTGCGGCCATGGCCCTTAAGACTGCAAGCTCCTGTACTGAAGTCCCCATATCGTGGACCCCACTAAGCCCCTGCCGGACACAGCGTGCACAGGCCAATTCAAAATCGTGCCGTATTTCTTCATCGCTGGGCGTAGGCATCACCGCCTGCACAAGCTCCATGGCCGTATCGATAAGAATACCTGTCGCCTCCCCTTGCGCGTCACGCAAGATAAGGCCACCCAAGGGATCTGGCGTCTCTCGATTGATTCCGGCCAGCTCTAAAGCCTTAGAGTTCACCCATGCGGCGTGCCCATCAACGCGAGTCAGGTAGATGGGCTTCTCAATCTCGAGTGCATCCAGAACATCCGAACCAAGGAATTTTTGCTCAGGCCACAGATTTTGGTCCCAACCTCGCCCCAAAAGCCATGGTGTACAATGCGCAGAGTCATAAGAATACAAGCGTTGTGTCACATCTTGAAGACCGAGTGCGCCATGTAAATCAGCCTGACGCTGCACATGTCCCAAATTACGCAAATGAAAGTGGGCATCAACAATTCCCGGAAGCACCACCCCCGCCTGACAATCAATCCACTCCTCTTCATTCTTCTTTTCAGGTAAAGAGGAAAACAATTCGACAATACAACCGCCGCGAATCGCCAAGGCCACAATCTCTTGTTCAATCTCTGGTGCGCACACAAACGAGGCATTAAAAAGGATTTTTGTCTTCTCCGATTTGGGCATCATTTGTGACTCCACAACCTATAATTCAACGGGCAAGAACTGGAGCTTATAAGAGGCTCGTGTTAAAAACAAATCATGTTTATCCTGCAACTCGAGCCACCACACCACGGAGATCAAGGTGATCATCAATACCGAACGTCACAGCCGTGCCAGGCCCTTGGTGCTCTTGAGGGCACTCATATTGTCAGCGGTAACGCCCTCTCGCCTCTGATACGTCAACTGATTCCCTATGCGGATGTCCTTATTCAATGTCTAACCGCCGATCATGACTTTTTACCCTTTTTGAACGAACGCAAAAACAAACATCAACTTAGCGTCTTTGAAATCAACGACAATTATTTAGCCGTACAACCATGGAATCCATCCGCAAGTTTTTTTCAGCATCCGGCCAATCAAGGTATCATTGCCTCTTATGCAGCAAATGCTCATCTTTTGCAGTTTAGTATGCCTGAATTGTCACGCTATTTTGGACATTTAAATGCCAAGAGCATCGTCTTAAAAAATAATCTCTGGGCAATAGATGACTTGCCCGAAAAAGACCCTGAACATGTCTGGCTCGGGTGGGCCGGCTCCCTGGGGCACCTTGAAGACATTCAACAAACGCTGCCTTTGTTTAAAAGATTAATGACAAAGCACCCGCATATTTCTCTGGCCATTATGGGCCCACAACCCATCCTGGACCTTTTTGATTGGGTCGAACCCAATCGCTTTAAGGGGCAAAAGACTGGCTCTCTACAAGCGTATTTGGAGTTTTTAAAACATCTTCATATCGGTATCTGTCCATTAGAACCTACGGATTTTAATCTTTGTCGCTCTGACGTTAAATTCTTAGAATATGCAGCCAACGGGGTATTCGCCATTTGTGCCAACCTCGCCCCTTATCAAGAAGCACTCGTCCATGAAGAACGTGGCCTTTTCTTTAATCACCATCAAGAACTTGAATCAGCAATCAGCAGAGCTGTCAGCGATGTTACGCTGCGCGCGCATTGCATCAAAAATGCCTATCATTATGTCCAAAACCAGCGTCTTGAGACAGGGGCCGCCAAAAATCGACTACAAAACTATCAAGATGAGATTGCTCAACTCAATCCCAACATCACGCATGAATTTCGCGAAAAGCAACAAGCTCTCCTGCAAGAAGTGTTCACGAGTCCAAACTTCAAAAAACCATCCACATCATCGAATTATTGGAAACTTGAATATGGGATAGGCGAAGCGCACCTTTATAATGGACTGCTCGATCAACATAAGCCTCAAGCCGCAAAACAATCCTTTAAAAAGGCGAAAAAGTTTCTCAAAAATGATTACTTGCCAGAGCTCTACCTTGGTCACGTCGAAGAAGCGCCCGCCCTTTGTGTCAAACACTTCAAAGAAGCCATCAAAATGTACCCGAAAACGTGCACTGGATATTTACTCCTGGGCCAGCAATACCGGAAAATGGGGGAAACTGAGCTTGCCAACCAAACCTGGGAACAGGCTTTGGAGCATACCCCGAATTACGCCCCCGCTATAGAGGCCTTAGGCGATCTGGCCTTAGCACAGGGGCATCATAAAGAAGCCATGAGCCATTATCGCAGAGCACTTAAAAATCAAATGTACTACCGATCGAGTGCACATAAACTTTGTTCGCTTTTCATCGCAGAGGGCATGCACCAGGAAGCCGAAAAGTTAATTCAAGAAAATCTAAAGATTTATCCTCAAGATGGTATGTCGTATTTTCTAAGGGGACAAAGTCTCTATACCCAAGGTCACTTTGAGCCAGCCACGCAAGCGCTCGAAGAAGCACAAAAACAGCATATAGACGCCAAGCTGACCCTACCACTTCTTGCCCGGGCCTATATGCAACAAGGTAAAAACGATCTTGCCCACGCCTGTTTAAATGCTTTTAAGGAACTGCATTAGTGCACGCGGCAAAAAAGCTGCGTATCCAAGGTGAGGCAGGCCTGCTGGAATGCCAATTGCGTTTGGCCGCAACGCCAAAAGCAATCGCCCTTTTCGCACACCCCCACCCACTCTACGGTGGCACCATGGACAATCCTATCATTTATCGTTCTGCACGCAGAGTTCATCAGCTTGGTATAAGCACCTTATGTTTTAACTTTCGGGGCGCAGGAAAAAGTCAGGGCACCCATAATCATGGACACGGCGAAATTGAAGATCTAGAAACATGCTCTCGCTGGCTCAAAGGGCTGCTGCCTGGATTACCTCTGGTTTTTATCGGCTATTCTTTCGGCGCATGGTGCGCTTTTCGCGCTCTTAAAAAACGACAACTTGCAGAACTGTATGTGGCCATCGGTTTACCTCTTCTAAAATACGACTTTGCCGAGATCCACAGCCTGGATCTTCCCATCGGTATTGTTCAAGCACAATTTGATGAATTTGGCACAGCGACAGAGATTCGAAATTTTCTCGGAGAAAACCCTGCGCACATACAAGTCGCCGAAGTGTTGGACAGTGATCATCTCTTCACGGGCAAAAGCGTAGCTGCTGCAGAGCAAATAGGGGATATTGTAGAAAGACTCTTCGAAAGACATGTCCGGGGAGTGCATTGCACTCCCCGTTCACACACACCGTAACTCCTTTTGAGAGCTACTCTTAGCTTATTTAGCTTATTCTATATGCTTATTCTATTTTTGGTGCCGACTTGCGGCGCCAATAGTTTTGCGTACCAATCCCTTGCGTTCCTGTGCGCCCCACAGAGATTGGATCTTCGCCATATATTCATTAACATCATTAACGTGTGGCCGGACGGGAGCCCTCCGCACCAACGACCGCCTACCTACTGTAGAACTTCCGTCACGTGCCACATAAACCTTGGTGACTCGACCTACATGCTTAGGTTCAGGAGTCTGCAGAGAGTAACACCGAGGGGACTGGCCACCAGGGCCAGTCCCTAATGGCAAGGAGTCGGTGTTAGCCCTCGCCCCTGCATGCTTAAGGCAAGTGCCAAGGGACAACCTCTTGCGAGGTCGCCTAACGTATTCATCATCGTCCGTATGGGGAAAAACTTGAGAAGGATGCTGGTGATTCGACATCCCATTGCATAACGCAGAAAATCAAGATTTCCTCTTACATAACAGCAGGTTATGTCGTTTACCCGCAAGCATTCAGCAAGTCTGGAGAAGGCCTCGAAATGCCAAAAAAAAGCCCTCTGCATAGCGATAAGCGCCATAAATCAACCCCATCTTGAATTTACAAATGTTTTATACCTAAAGTACATCCAGACATTTTATCTCTGATGAAGAAGATCCGATCGATGTCTTTTGGGGACTCGGAGCGTATGCTTTTAAGTCATGAAGTCTTGGACTTCTTCTCCAAGGCCTGCTATACGAGCCGCAAAATTATTAACTGCTATCAGGGAGTTACGCCCGTCATGACGACGACATCGACACTTCTTAGTTGGATGACATTCACCCCGCTTATTGGGGCATTCATTATTATTGGTATTAAAGTGCTTCGCATACAAATGCCAGAAACCCTCTACCGCTGGATCGCTTTGCTCTTCTCGGCAATTCCTTTGCTCATCTCATTAGAGCTTTGGCGACAATTTGATCCTAATGGCGGTGTTCAATTCGTACATCACTTCGTATGGATTCGTGAATTCAACATTGAATACTTTTTTGGTGTTGATGGCATCAGCATATCCATGGTGATCCTTACAGGGATCGTTGGCTTTATTGCTTGCATCGCATCCTTTGGCATCACCAACAAACCATCAGGATACTTTGCCCTCTATCTCATTTTACTTTCAGGCATGTATGGTACTTTTTGTGCTTTAGACATGTTTCTTTTTTATGTCTTCTGGGAAGTCATGCTTTTGCCGATGTATTTCTTGATCGGGATCTGGGGCGGCCCACGCAAAGAGTATGCAGCCATTAAGTTCTTCCTTTTTACGCTTGCCGGTTCAGTGCTCATGTTGCTGGCGGTCATTGCCCTCTATTACACGAGTCAATCCACTCCAGAAATTCCACTGGCGCTGGTCGATGGCACCCCTGCCTTGCATACCTTTAACCTTCTCAAATTGGCTGAACTAGGCCAGGCTGGCCTTTTCGCAGGAGCCAACCCGATATTTGGCATAGCATTTTCAAAAATTATCTTCATTGCCTTATTTCTTGGTTTTGCAGTGAAGGTCCCCATGTTTCCTTTTCACACTTGGTTACCCGATGCGCATGTGGAGGCCCCTACGCCGATCTCTGTCATCCTGGCCGGTGTTCTGCTGAAAATGGGAACTTATGGTATGCTGCGCTTTAACTGGGCCATACTTCCCGAAGCAGCAAAATGGGCCGCCTATGGCGTTGCAGTCTTTGGCGTCATCAATATTGTTTACGCCGCCTTCGTCTGTATGGCGCAAAAGGACCTTAAAAAACTTATCGCCTATTCATCGGTAAGCCATATGGGCTTTGTGTTACTGGGCATGGCCGCATGCAGCCCGCAAAGTATAACCGGTGCGGTCTTTCAAATGTGGGGACATGGTATTGTTTCACCGATGCTCTTTCTTTTGGTGGGTGTCATTTATGACAGAGCACATACGCGCGACATCGAAGGGTTTGGTGGTCTGGCATCCTTTATGCCTGAATACAGTGGGCTCACTGGCTTAGCATTTTTTGCTTCGTTGGGTCTGCCTGGCCTTGTCGGATTTGTTGGCGAAATTTTGGTTTTTCTTGGCACCTGGGGCGCCCCTGCTGCCATGGGAACAGGCTTTCGTACACTTGTGATGATAAGTGCCACCAGTGTGATCATCACCGCCGCTTACTATCTTTGGACCATGCAGCGGATGTTCTTAGGGAAATTCAACGACAAATGGCAAGACATTAACAGCACCCTTTTGTTCAGAGAGCGGATTACTCTATATCCACTTGCCGTGATGGCCTTGGTTTTTGGCGTGTTTCCATTACCTGTTTTTGACCTGATCAATCCAGCACTACACGATTTAGCAAAAATTGTAGTCAACACACTAAGTGCATAATCATGACGAACGCGTTTAATCCTGCTGACCTCAAATTTTTTCTTCCAGAGTTTGCCTTGGCAGCCACAATTATAGCGCTCTTTGCCGGTGATCTGATTATTTCAGATGAAGCGAAAAAACGTTATGCACTC
>JASMKV010000349.1 GCA_030749035.1 Myxococcota bacterium
CATGCTGATAAGATTAGACAGCCCGGGCTTCGACTCGTCGTAACGCACCTCCGAGCCTGAATCGGTCACCGCCCGCTTAATCTTCTTCACCAGCACTTCCGGCGGGTCGAGCAAGCCCAGAATATTGTTCAGGTTTTCGTCACTCTTGGACATCTTCTTTTCCGGCTCCTGCAAGCTCATAATACGCGCACCGGTTTTCGGAATATAGGGCTCAGGCACCACAAAGGTCTCAGAGTAGCGGTTGTTGAAGCGCTCAGCCACATCGCGAGCCAGTTCGAGATGTTGTTTTTGGTCGGCGCCCACCGGCACCAAATTCGTCTGATAGAGCAGGATATCTGCCGCCATCAACACCGGATAAGAAAACAAACCAATATTCACATTTTTTTGGTTTTGCGATTTATCCTTAAACTGGGTCATTCGGGAAAGCTCGCCCATATAGGTCACCGAATTGAGTACCCACATGAGTTCGGCATGCTGCGGCACATGCGATTGCATCACGATGGTGCTTTTGGCGGGATCGATGCCGCAAGCAATGTATTGAGCGACAAAAGACAAACAACGCTTGCGCAATTCGGCGGGCACCTGTGGCACCGTAAGCGCGTGCATATCCACCACCAAAAAGATATTGTCGTAGTTTTCCTGCAACTCCACCCAATTCTTAAGCGCACCGATGTAGTTGCCGATACAAAGATGGCCTGAAGGTTGAATGCCTGAGAGCATCACCGGTTTTTGTGCTGTGCCCATATGAGACGAACTTACCTAAGATTGACAGGATGCTCAAGCCATTCAATTCAATGGGTAAAATAAAGGATGGCTTAAAAACAACAACGCCGGGACAAAAGCCCGGCGCTGTTTCAATAAAAGGAAGGTGTAAAATTTATTCGCCGCCGAGCAGAAACTCTTCGCCTAAAGTGTCAGCTGGGTTTTTGTTGCTGATGCACACGATGGCACGATGAATACCATGGTCCGCACCCAGCTCAGAAGCGCTGGCCGCTACAGGCTGGACATCAAAAGATGCGTAAGTTGGTACGAAATAATTCCCCCAAGGCGTAACAGCCTGTGCTTCAGGACTGATAACCGGGCTGTTGGTCGCGGCTAAGGCTTCATAGACAACAAAGGCAGGGTTGTAGCTGTTATTCCCTGTAGGCACCTCAACAACCGTGATGTATTTTTCGTGCCCCGCATTCAAATCACCTTCAACATCCGTATAGAGCTGCTCCCATCCAGTGCCATTGCCGCCCGGAGCCGCATAAGACACATATCCGGGGCCACCGTTGGCAAAAGAAGGCGCGGCCGCAAGTTGGGAAGAAAGGTTGATTTGACTGGCGCCGACTGGGCTTGCTTGCCCTGCGGTATCGAAGGTTATGCTGCCGGATAAGGGATGCTCAGATTCTGCCTGCGCCATCACCGGCTGGCCAACCCACTCAACCTGATGCGAGGCGCCACCGCTGGCCACATAAGCTGCGTAATGAGCCTGTCCGTGCGGTGTATGGATACCGGCTACACCTCCCAAAGAGGAGCAATTGCCTAAACATGAACCGTCATCCACATTGGCCATAGGGTTGTAATTCATGGCGGTTGGGTCTGTACAGCCAGGAATAGGATCGACAGGCGTGTCGTCCCCATTGTTGAAAATCCCATCACCTTTTTGCGGTACTGCGTCGAGCTCAATACCAGGTCCTTTTTTTGCATCTTTTTTAGGCAAGCGTTTACCTTTAAGGCCATCCTGGACCTGCGCGGTTTGCACCTGCTCAAGGGTAGAGAGGTCAGCGCCACAGGCGCTTAAGAGAAAAAGAACTAAAATAGGGGCTGCATATGTTTTCATCGTCATTTCCTTTGTTGAATTCATGCACCTGTATAGAGCAAAGCCTGTGCCAAAAGGGCCTCACTGAGGACGTCTTAAGTTGCTGTTATAAAAAGATTTTTAAGGTGTTCTATCGGTGCCATTTCGACCAATCCCAGGATAGTGCAAGATTTGCCTGATCGCTCGTGCAAGGTTGCGCAAGGACCGCACAGCGCGAAAGCACTTTGGCACAAAGGTCAAATGGGCCATGACCATGCGCACTCAATGTTTTCAGCAAGTTATCCGACGATGAACGGACAGGTGCTTGTCAAAGTACTCTGGCACGCACTTTGCTCATTCTCAAATTGGACCTTCACCAGCGTGGGAGATAAAATGAAGTTCAAAAGATTCACGAAGGGCTTTACCCTTATCGAATTGACCATTTCTGTAGGCATCGCGGCCTTGCTTGCCACCGGCGTCATGGCCGGCAAAGGGTTTATCAATGCCTGCAATACAAGCCGCCAAGGTCAAGCCGTTGAACGTGTCCGCATGGCGGCAACGGATTTCTTAATGCTGAAGGCAACACAGATGGATAACGGAGCTTTAGAAGAGCTTAGGCTTGATAAGGAACTCGTGATTCGCCAATTAATCCCGACCCCACAATGGCAAGTAGGGGAGGTTACCTTAAATGATATCCAATTTGATGCTGAAAACCGCCTCCTTATGATTTCAACCGAAGGTTCAGCTTCACAAGTTAATGCACTCACAGACTATGTTGCCAATCATGGACTTTTTGCGGTCGAGCCGCCTGATTATCTTGAATGCACTCAACCTCAACAACCGAAACCTAAAAGCAACAACAGCAACAACAGCAAACTCTGTTTTCACACATCGCTTTAAATTGAATAAAATAATTTATAGAATAAATCATGCAATACGAAAACCTTACACGCATTTGCCTACCGACTTGGGACATCGCCAAAGCGCGGGCAAAACCAGAGTTTCATAAAAAAGCATGGCCTTTTATTTTGAGTGGACTTTGTTTGCTTGCCATCGCCTACACATTGCAGATGGTTTATATCGAAAGCCATGCACAACGCCTACATCAAGACGCCCAAAATTACCGGCAAGCCTTCATCGTGCATCTGGGGCTCAGTCAAGACAGCGCCGTCGACGATTATCATGTCTTGTTTAAGCTCGAACAGGTTCTTGACCGCGAAAGCATGCTGGCCTTAAGCCAAAAGCCAAATCCGTTTTCAGACGTGTGGATCATGCGCAGCGATACCAAGAGCAAAGCGCATCTCGTCTTTTTTAAGGACAACATTGATTCCAAACTCGCCAAAGCCTTACAAGACCGTGCCCAAACATCCTCTTATGGTCTCGAAAAACCAATAGGACATTGCCATCGCGCCAATACCGACAATCAGACACGCCATGCTTTTTGCTTAAGACTTTAACTCATCAGAGTGAAACTTTACGCGCAAAGGCTCCATGCAGCGCTCGATGGGCACGATGCTAAAACCATGTTTTTTAACGCAGGACTTTAAAGCTGCGCCTGCCTCAACATCGCGATAAAAAAGCAGGGCCACATCGCCACCGGCCCCCGATATCTTTGTCGCACCACCTAAGTCAGCAATTTCTTGTTTAAACGCTTGTGGCAGAACATCTATCGCATCCAACGTGGCACTTTGCGCCAAAGTATTGAGCGCTCCCTGAAAAACGTTGACCACGTTTAAAAAGGCGCCACTTTCTTTTCGACGTATCGCTTCAAGGCCATCCTGGGCCAATCGCTTCAAGGTATGCATCATGCCATGATAGGTTTCCTGATTGGCTTTAGCATAAGCATCAAGGCGTTTGAGCACCTGACTCGTTGACACAGACTGGCCACTGTAAAAAGCAAGCATCTCTAAATCATCGGGCCAAACCAGGGCTTCAAACTCAGGGGCTGCACCTGCGTTTCCCCGACAAAAGCTCAAAAGTCCACCATGGACACTCAATCCAATATCCGCCCCGCTGCCGCGACCACCTTGAACTTTATGATGCGCCGCCTGTGCCATTTGGAAAACAGCTTGCGGCTTTGCAGCACCACCCTCTTTAAGACAGAGCAATGCGGCACTCAAAGACGCCGCCACCGCCGCACTTGAGCCTAAGCCAAGTTTCATTTGGTTTTCCTGAGCAAAGAATTCGGCCGTATCGATATCTAAAGAAAAACCCTGAGACAAACGGTTCGCCACCTCAGGGCAAGCACTAAGAATCCTGGTGAAGACCTCGCGCACAAGTCGCAATTTTTGCTGCGTCAAGGTGTCCCCCGCATGTACCAACCCGTTCGCAGCCAATTCGCATGGCAACTCATGAATGTCCAATTGTGCTGCTGAAAAGACACAGACCCCACTTGTATTTAAGTTTAGAGAGACCCGAGCCCGTTGCGCTAAACCGGTAAGCAAGGCTGGCCCACCTTCAAGCACCCCATATTCTCCGAGCAAAAAAAGTTTCGCTGGCGCTGAAGCCTCGATATGCGCCCCACTATTCAAGCCAGGCACCTTGTCCTAAACCCGAAGGGATGACCTTTTCTACGCCTGCAATACTTTGTAGGGTCTCTTGAACTTGAAGCGATGCCTCGGGCAAACAAACTGCTTTAATCTGTGGCCCCGCATCGATGGAAAAAAAAACTGCTACACCGCTTTCCTGCAATTCTTGCAGTGCATGCATGCAAGAAACTGTGGTTGCATTCCAATAAACCAGTCCAGGCGGTGTCGCCAGCATGAGTCCATGCATCTTTAAAGTGTTGAGCTGCGCCACATCGGCCAACTTTTGGAAATCTTTTTCTGCAATCGCTTGCCGGGCAAGTTTAAGGGCTTTGTCTTGCCCATCCACCCAAGCCTGGTAGTAAGACGACTTTTCAGCACTCAAGCGCATCCCCTGACTGGACGATATTTTCTTCTCTTTTTGACTGGTGACCGCAATCATCACCTCTAAAGCCCAGTGCGCTGAAGAAGCAAGTTCTTTGGCGTAAGCATTTGCATCGCTTGAATCTTTATCGCTCTGCATCTCGACAAAGCCACCAAAAACAGAACGCGCCGCCGAAGCCGAACCTCTGCGTGCCAAAACCGAAAGCTGCGTTGCATCCAAATCAAGACCAGCGGCCTTACTTGCCGCCAAAGCCAAAGCCGCCATCCCCGAAGCTGAACTGGCGAGGCCGGCGGCGGTGGGGAAATCATTCGTGCTTTTGATTTGAAGTGCCGCAGAGAGACCACTTTGTGTGCGCACAAGCTCAACAATCGTCTTAGCGCCCGGCGGCAAATCACTCCTCTTGCCGTCAAACTCCATCCGGTCGCCCTCAAGATCTCCTGAGAAAGAGACTTCGGTACGTGTCGTCAGCGCATCGAGCGTAAGCGAAATGGAACCGGCCGCAGGGATCTTGAGCGCCTCGTTGCTCTTACCCCAATATTTAATCAGCGCCACATTCGCATGGGCGCAGGCGATGGCCTTACTCATAGAAAATACGTTAACGCGAGGCGCCACAAGGTGCAAACCCTATTCCCCACCCCACATTGCAATCACAGGCTTCGTTCGAAACAAAAGAGTGCCGTGCTGTTTGGCCCGACAACCAGGTTATCATATTGTGTGCAAAAGCCAGGAGCGGAGGGCGAAAAATTACGAAAAAGCTGATGCGTTTGAAAGCGGTCAAGCATGGCCGTAATATTTGTGCTGGGACCACTGACCTGAATAATGACCGCACCATAAGCAGCATTAGCGACGTACATGGCAACCGAAACCTCCATATCCCCAACGTTCCACGGCATTTCCGGCACCAGCTGGCGGTCCACCAGTGCTGTAAAATGATCCCCCTGCTCAAGAGCCTCAATTTGCTGCCAAACACCACCGCGCCTGGCCACATAGGTTTCAACCGCCAGCCGGGTTTTATCCACCGCATCGACGGCCTTGGTGACTTTCGCCGCATTAATAAAACCTGTGCCCGCCATGACCCCTGAGGCAAGCAGTGAAATCACTGCAACCACGATTCCCAATTCAATAAGTGTAAAACCTTTGCACCCTGAAACGCCTCTTCTTCTTAAAATAAACATCGCAAACCTCCATTATGCCACTTGCAAAAGCGAAGTGGTCTGTCTTTTTATGTTTGTATTGTTGGGGGCTGATTTTGTTATTCTTTATTCAACACAACGTCGCTCCATACGACGAAGACACACATCGAAAACCTCCATTGCGCCACTTGGCAAAAGCGAAGTGGTATACTTTCGTGATTGCTGGGGGCTGATTTTGTTATTCTTTATTCAACACAATCACCAACAACGTCGCTCCATACAACAAGAGCCGGGCCATGCAGGAAAAGCTCGTACCCTTGCCCCGCGTTTAAATCGCCCATACCATTAAACATCGTCTCCGAGGCACCAGGGACCGGCATATACGTCTGACCATCGTTATTCTTAAGCACATCGATGGGCGCATCTGGCGCATGTTCTCTTAAGTAATCGTTGAAACAATCCGGAGAAATCGACTCTTCTAAGGTTGTGCCAAACATATTCCAGCCCTGGTTAAAACTGAGCCCGACATCAGACTCTGCTAAAAACCCTTCGACACTTAAGGTCACATCCTCGGTGACTTGAACCTTATAGCCCTGACCAAATCTCGCCGTGCCGATACCATTATAGCCTGCATCCGGCTTATAGAAATTGCCTTGCACATCTTTGACGATATAGGCAGACTCGGCAACAGGCGCAAAAACAGCATCCATCTCCCGTGCCTCACCATCATCTTGTGGCAAGACATAAAACGAAATCATATTCCAGCCCTCTTTGAGTTCAATATTCTGCACCACCGTATCTAAAACAATGTCTTGACTGGCTTTCTCTGGTTTTTCGTCTTGAATCTCCTCAATCAACTCGTCTTCTGGTATTTTATCCTCGACCTCCTTTGAGATCTCTGTGTCTTCAGTTTCATCAAAATCATGGGTCACCTCATCCACGGGCTCCATCTCCGGTATTTCATCACCGAAGTCGACACCTTCGGGCTCGGCACAATTGCGCAAATCACCATCGGGACAGGCGCTTGCTGGACGCATGTATTCATCCTTTTCGTAGCTTGAAAGTCTATCAGGTCCACAGTTGATGATGCCTATGCTTAAAACAAGACAAGATAATTTTAGATAATGCATTTTTTAATTCCTTTGTTGTTGTGTTGTGTTTTGCGCCCTCCAGAGCGCACCTCTGCCTTCATCAGGAGCATACAAACTCCATCTTAAAGGGCTTCAAACATATTTTCGGGGACCGATTTTTATTGTTTGTGTTGGTTTTCGAACCAGCACGCGATTAAAAACGAGAAAGCTTTGCCTTATTCTCTTTAATTTAAGCTTCTCGATGTGTTCTTAGATTTTTTCTTCTTCGTCTTTTTCGGTTTTACAAGACGTTGTTGTGTTTTGAGCTGACGCTCCCCTTTGTCTGTGGAGTACACCACAGAACTTAGATTTTGTTCGTCAGTAGAAATGCTCTCTTCTTCTTGCGGCATTTCTTCTGTCAAAACGGGCGCCTTCTCGTCATTCTGCCCACTCGAGGCTCTGCCCATCGCCGGTGGTGCACTGGAAAATGAGCACTCAGCCCGCACCGCATCCCAATCAAAGGACACTCCACCTTCAACCTCTATTCTCGCCAAATAACCTTCTCCTGGCATCAGCTCGCCGATACCGTTGAAGGACCATTCTGGCAGATATGCGGCTGCCTGGTTATTCTTAAGTATAATGATGCCTTCGTCATCCGGATAATACTGGCCAATGTATTCCTGCAAACACTCCGGCGCGAGGGGCTCTTTTAAGGTGGTGCCCAACATATTCCAACCACGACTAAAATCAAGTAACATATCCTCTTCTGCCATTTCACCGGACACGGTCAAAGTGCAATCTTCCGAAACCTTAACGAGATAACCCTCGCCAAAACTGACGGCACTGCCTGATAGGTCAAGCATATTATAGTAGCCAACGACCCAGGGAACGCCATTCTCATTTTTGACCATCACAAGCTCATCGCTAATCGATGCAAAAACATGCTCAAAGCGGCGGGTATTGCCCGTGTCTTGCGGCAAAACATTAAATGAAATCGTGTTCCAGCCAGCTCTCAGATGAATTTCCTGAAGAGCTGTCGGGGCAACATTTTCTCCCGCATCATCAAAAGTGGCATAGCCTTCAAAATCCCATTGCGTGCAGGTTAAAGCTTCCGCATTCTCATAATCGCCCAAAGCGTAGGTGCTTCCGGCACCAGGAAAACGCACATCAAGAACACACTCCTCAACAACCAAATCATAGGGGCAGGAATCCGGCGCTCCGCCCAAACAGAATTCATCAGTATTCGCCCATGGCGGGGGAGTACTCTGATCACGCACATTCAATTCCAAGGTGAGCACGTAGTTATCATTCACCGTATAGGGCAAGGATGAACTCGGATTTCCTGGGAACCCTGACACGGGAGCATAGGCGGTAAAAGCTGTCGTCTGTGTCATAAGAACTTGTGAATTTGCCCAAGCCGAAGCAACTCCGGGGACCGGTGTTTTCTTAAGCCTCACCACACTTTGTAAAATGCTCTCTCCTTCGTAAGAAAAGCTACAGCTCACATCGTTGACGATGGTACCTGCCGGCATCTGAATCGACTGAAAAAACAGAGATGCTTCATTCGCCTCGACGCCTGCACACTCTTCTGGCTCTGCATTAGAGGCATTAAGTTCTGCATTCTCCAGAAGCCCACTCATCCCGGTCTGGGGCAATGGCATCAAGGCCTCCATCGGAATGCCAATCACTCTGTCGAAAGCACAAGAAAGCCCGTCACCACCACACTCCCCACAAACATCCGTATCGTTGGTCGCACAATATGGCTCCATATCGTCCGCATTAAGCACATACTGTGAAATGATGCCGGGAGCCGGTTCCGAAATAAAAGGGTCTTCCCCTTGAGGGCACCATGGGTGATCTATCGCATTGCAGGAGAAGCTTGTTCCATCGGGATCTCCCAGACCATCAAAATCGTTGTCACTATAGTAAGTATAAGTTTCTGTCGCCTGGGCCGAAACCCCAATGACCATCATCAATCCAAAAGTCATGTTGAATAGTGTTGAACGCATATAATCCCTCGTTGTGTTGTTGTGTTGTTGTGTTGTTGTGCGCCGAGCGCATCTCCACCCTCGTCAGGAATAGTTCAACTCCATCGTCGGGTTCTTATTGTAGGGACTGGTTGCTATTGGTTTGCGAATATTTTTCGCACTTTAAAGAGGCTTAACGCCTCGCGCTTAAAGCTGATGATTTGTCAGATTTCCCCTTGCTCTTTTTCTCCGCTTTAAGGAGACCTTTTTGAGTTTTGATCTGGCGTGCCTCTTGACGCTTAAGTTTTGATTCCTTCTTCGCTGCAACTTTTTTATCAGAGAGAGTTTTCTTTTTCTTGGCTTCCAGCTGATCTTCCCGACTCGCCAAGTCTTTATCTGCATCGTCACCCTCAACCATCGTCGAGGCCTCCTCGAAAGAGTCCGATGAAGAACTTGATTCGCTAATGCTGCATTCATCACGTACCGAAGCCCAATCAAAGTAAATTCCACCCTCAACGTCCATTTTAAAGAGATAACCCACACCAGGCATCAACGCACCAACGCCATTAAAATCATATCCTGGTACATAGGCATGACCTGCATGGTCTTTGAGGATAATCAGGCCGGCGCTCTCAGGATAATACTCAGCCACATATTCACTTAAGCACTCCGGCGCGATGGGTTCACTTAGAGTCGTGCCCAACATACCCCAGCCATCAAATAAGGTTACATCTCTGTCCGCACCGCCCGCACCGCCTTCAACCGTAAAAGTGAAAGCCTCTGAAACCTTAATTTGATAACCCTCACCGAAATACACCTGTCTCTCAGCAGAATCTAAATTGTTAAAATACCCTGGTATCCAGGCATTTCCGTCCTCATCTTTCACAATCTCTACCTTATCTTCAAATCCGGCAAGAAGGTCTGCAATCAAACGACCACAAGTCCAATCACACCCCCCATTATGCGCTAAGGGCAAAACGTTAAACGAGATCATATTCCAGCCCTCTTCTAACTCTATGGTTTGGGTCACACAGGTGCTTCCATCACCACCGCATACACCACACATATCGATACCACCGCAGAGCCCGCATTGGTCAGAATCGTTGGTCGCACAGAGTGGGTCAACATCGTCGCTGTTGGTCACCCACGAGACACTGCCCTCAGCTAAAGAATCCATATCCCCCGGACAAAGCTGACTCGGAGCACCCGGATCGCCCAAGCCATCCTGATCTAAATCCGCATAGAAAGTGAGTGGGCCAGAACCACCGCAGGCGCCGCATATGTCGGCGTCGCCATTTGGGCAGTTATCCGTATCATTTGCCGGATTCATGGGGTCCGTATCGTCCATATTAAGCACGAAATAAAATGAATAACCGTCTTCGGAAGTCAGCAAGAGCAGGCCCTCATCCTCTAACATCTCTTGAGGAATATTTTCCGGACAGATTGGACCATAAGGAACAGAGGGGTCCCCTAAACCGTCTTGATCGTAGTCGAAATAGTAGGTCACGGGTACGCCAGCGTCACACGTTGGCAGAGGTGGCCATTGTGCGCATCCAAAACCCGTAATATCCCACTGGCTGCAAGTCAAAGCCTCTGAGTCACTATACTGACCAAGGCAATAATCAGCCTGATAGGTCGGAAAAGAGACCTCAACCGAACAACCCTGAAACGTTACATCCGCACTACAATCATCATCATCACCAAAGCAAACATCGCCAAGATAGGGATCCATGATACTGGAGCTTGTCGATGCACGAAAGCGAGCTTGTAAGGAAAAGACCTCATTCTCACCGATTTCCATGCTGAAATCCGCAACCGTTTCCATAATCAAGTGGCTCCCAGAATCGGTGGCGACGATGATATCATAATTTGAAATATCTGCTGTCGTATAAGACGAGACATTAAATTCACCCGCATCAGCATCAAATGTAGTGACACCGGTTGTAAAAAAATCTTCCTGCAATCGACCAAAGACAAGAAAAGGACCAACCTCTGTGCTGCTCTCGACTCCACAAGTCACACTTTCAATCACCGTGCCTTGTGGCAAACTTAGGGTTGCGTTCCAAGCTTGAGGTTGTTGCGGCAGCTCATCGGCAGCAAGGCCATCAACACCAGGGCAATCCTCAGAAGTGGGCGCCGGTGCGCCTGGGCTTGGATTATTGGCGTAGGCTGCTTGCGTATAAGAGACAAGGCTCCAGGACATTAAATTTCCACCGGAATTATCGTAATGTCGGTAAAAATCATAAGCGCTCGGCAAAGCCTCACTTTGACTCAGGGCTAAAGGCGGCGCAAAAGCTTCAGCTGGAACATCGATGGTTACTGCCTGGGCCGAAGACCCTAAGACCATCATCAATCCGAAAGTCATATTAAATAGTGTTGAACGCATATCGAAACCTCGTTGTGTTGTTGCATTGTGTGATCTGCATCACACTTGCTGCGAGTGATACAAATTGCGTGCCACCATCTTCAAGAGACCAAACCATTTAAAACATTGAGTTTTTGTTTTTTTTACCTTTGCGCAAGCAAGCGCACCTTGCGCAAGCACAGCACAAAATATCGCGCAGACCTTGCACGACTTGTGCTCCGAAAAATGCGCACCGCCTGCAAGCACACTCAAATAAAGCCTACATATTAAATGCTTAGACGACCCTCTGCGTATATTCACCTCTGGCACACCGCTTGCTCTTAGTCATAGGCAACACAACAATGTGACACGCATCACACTTAGAGCAACAAAGGAACAACCATGAAAACTTCAGCAGCCCCCTTCTTGAGCCTACTTCTTCTTAGTGCCTGCGGCACAGACATATATGATCTGGAATACGATCCATCCCATCGTCAGGATGAAATGCGTTATGACAAACACACAAAGCCTGATACCAACAAAAAATCATCAAAGCATGACCAGCGCTCTTCAAGACCAACAACGAAATTCTCTGGAAACGACGGCAAAAGACAAAATCAACTCGGCAATGAAAATGCTTCCACGATCGATAACGGGCAGGACAGTACAGAAGATA
>JASMKV010000350.1 GCA_030749035.1 Myxococcota bacterium
CGATAAAGGCCAAGCAAAGCGCGAAGGCGAAAAGGCCCTTGAGTGAGTTTTTATGGCGGCATAAAAATTTCATCTTAAGAACCTTCTCGTGAATATGTAAAAACAAAAGAGCAGCATTTTACCTTAGCTTTTGGCTGCCGAAGTACTCGGTTTTGATTTATTTCCTTTGGGTTTGTCATCTGAATTATTATCGCTTGCACCTGCATCCGTTGTCGGCCCATCGGCCTGCACATCACCATCACTGATGTCCGCATCAGAGTCCGCATTGTCATCGCCGCAACTCTCGCCATAACCCCACGCCACCAAAAGCAGTGACAAATCGGCGCCACCAACGAGACCGTCAGTATTGATGTCCGGACAGCCACCACAGGCTTGCAAGCATGCAATTTCTGCCCCCCACGCATCAATCAAAATATTCAAGTCATTCACATCCACGCAGCCATCCACATTTAAGTCGGCACAGGCCGGGTCAAAACGGCCCTGTTCATGCTCCATACTCATGTTCTTGCCGGAAAACTCAAGCTCTCCTTCGCCGCAACCCACCAAGCCGGGCAAAAAGAAAAACGCCATGCTCCAGGTCAAAATCTTTCCTAATTTAGTCATCTCAAACCTCCCTAAAAGTTGTGTAAACGCCAAGCATCGCAAAGGCCGTGCCATAATTGTTTTAAAACTCTTTTCTTAATCAAAATCAGGCCCATAGCTTATCCACTTTTTTGCTGGCACACGCCTTCAGCCAACTCTACACAACACGGGTTGCGCAAGTGCACATGGCGCCAATCCAAAGACCAGCGCCTTTCCAATGCGCGTTAAGGTGTTATCGAAAAGCAAATGCCGTTGAGGTGGGTCTCATGTACAGCGCTTCTTAAATTACCGTAGGCGCTGTAGCTCGAGTGCCCGGCGCGATGCTTATTCTTCAAAACACCTGCCCCATTAATCTGCGTAAAGTAAGTATGCTCGTAGGCAAGGGTGCCGCTCTTCCAATAGGAATCATAGGAAACCCGATTAAAAGCAATTTTCCCCGGTGGACGAAAACCTTCCGGCAAAACAACCTGCGTACTGCCATCATGCAATTGTACTGAAAGCGTCCCACGCAAACACACCTCATCGCCAATGCGCCGAAACTGTGGGCTCTGAAAACCTTCAACCGAGAGGTCTGCGCCATCTGCGCCCTGTAAATCGTGCCAACGCAAATCCTTGGGCACCTCAATCATGCGAATACCAATGCCTTGCACCTGAAAGACCCGATTGCCGTTGGTGCCATTGTCGGCATTTAAGGCAAACGCCAAGCGGGCTAATCTGGCATTCTCCGGAAAAGGGTTTTGCGAACCAAAACCAAAAGCATATTTTTCCTGCACCCACGTGCTGTCCATGCCGGCATTTTCCACATCGATCTCCGCACCGCTCACCGGTTCAAACCACCAACCACTGGTCTCTGGGTTCACAATCTCAACCCCATCACTGTTAAAAACCCGTACCCCTAAGGAATAACCGCCCACCGAACCCAGGCCCAATTGCTTAAAAGCACCATAGAGTTCATAAGTGCGAAACTGGTCGACGTCGATATCGATCCCGCTTGTCCCCTCGACATACTCGTTGAGTCCGTTCATCACCGCATAACGACTGCTTGGCCCATCCTCAACATCTTCAAGTCGAAGCTCACCGATCACCGCCTGCCAATCACGCAGACCTTGCGCAAAATCGCTGTTGCGGATTTTCTCCGGGCCAAAACTTAGATCTGCAAGCGCTTCTTGAAATTGCTGGTCACCCACAAAAAGTTCTTCGGCTTCTCCCGCAGAAAGATATTCTTGTGCCTCACTTCTGCGAACAAATTCGGCTGCGTTCTCCTGGCGTGTAGAGTAAGAGTTCTCCAGCGTCGATTGCTGCACGTAATCGCTGGCCGCGACATCAATGGGTAAATATTTTTGCGCGGCTTGCGCACTTGAAAGAAAATCCCGCTCAACCGTCTCGGCCAAAGAAGCAAAAGCACTGTCCATCACTTCCTGGGAATAGTAACGGTCGTCATGGTCATGCGTCCCTGGAGCAATCTGCCCCAAACCATTGCCTATCGGCAGTCGTGCCAGAGCGATGCTTCCGCTGGCCCGATTAACCCGGTCTAAAAGCTCGTCGCCACTCAGCTCAGGTAAGTTTAAACTAAAGTCTTCCTGAATCGTGCCCGCCTCATTGGACACCATCAAGAGATACTGGCCCGAACGTACATCCGCAGGCAAAAGCAGATGCGCTTGGGTTGAAGTTTGCGAAATCACATCCAAACCGAAACCATGAGAATCTGCCTGCAAGACAAAGGTTGCATCCGCCAAATGCGCGCCTTCAATGACAATGCTGCCCTGTGTTTGTGTCTCGTCCGCAGAGGAGTCGCCAAGAACCCGTGTCACCCTCGGCATGCTTTTTTCTGCATGCACGCACACCGTATCGACGCAGGACAAATTCCCCTGGCAATCTTCTGCGATTGCACAAAGTTGCCGACAAGTGCCGTGCAGGCAAACATCGCCCGCATGACAAATCTGCGCATCATCACTCTCCCCACAAAGCTTGAGCGTTGCGGGTTCATGCTTAAGGCAAGCGGTGCTGCCAATACTCAAAAAAAGAAATAAACCTATATGATAAAATGCTTTCCGCATTGATTTCTCCTGTAGTGCTGTGTTGTCACAATCCAGTTGTGTTGTGTGCTGGATTGGCAATAACCCAAAAGACTTCCAGGGAAACAAAGGAATGTTTACCCAAAACTTTTCTGGGGCAAACTTTCGCGGGGATAGCCTACATAAGCAGAGGTATGATGTCTTGGTTAGGTTATTTTTATTTGCTTAAGATCAAAGTGACTTCAGCGACCTTTAAAACCCGAGCACCTTATGCGCCTGCCCGACAATCTCCGTGACAACTTGTGTAATGCTTAAATCGGTGGAATCAAGTTGCAAGGCATCTTCCGCGGCTTTGAGTGGTGCTAAGGCGCGGTTCTCATCTTGCGCATCGCGTTTGTTTTGGTCTGCCAAAACCTCTTCGAAAGAGATCTCTTGTCCCTTGCCGACAAGCTCCTGGTGCCGGCGTTTGGCTCTCTCTTCAGGCGAAGCGATCAAAAATATTTTTACTTCGGCCTGAGGAAAAACAACCGTGCCAATGTCGCGTCCCTCGAGCACCGCCCCACCCTTGCCTGCCAAGTTTCGTTGGACATCCAAGAGCCCGGCGCGAACCGAAGCCTGGGCTGAGACCAAAGATGCCCCTTGCGAAATATCCGGCATCCTTATAGCGGCCGAGACATCCCGATCCCCTAAGCGAACCTGATTATCCTCTCCGACAAAATTAAAATGAATATCCAAGCCCGCAACGACAGCTTGAAGGCCCGCATCATCCTGCCAGTCGATCCCCGCTTCTTTGGCAAGCAAGGCGACGCTGCGGTAAATGGCCCCCGTATCAACCAGCGTGTAATTTAAAGCCTGGGCCACCTTTTTAGAGACCACACTTTTACCCGCGCCTGCTGGCCCATCGATGGCTATGGTGATTCCTTGTGACATCAACCACGCTTCTATGCTGGGCACGCTTCAGCATCAAGACTATTCTTTAAAGCCCAACAAAAATTAAGAAAAAGACACCCTGCCCCTTGACGGTTTAGAGAAAGGACTTAGCTTGAAGAGTGAAGGCGGGAAAGACTCGCATTTAAAGACTTATTTATGAACAAGGAGTTTAAAGTTATGCCACTTATTCGTTTTAATCCACAGCTGGCGGTGCCACGTTTCGACCGATTTTTCGATAACTTTTGGGACAATCTTGACATTGAAAGCCCAACTCTTACCCACGGCCCAAAAGTCGATATTGAAGAGCTCGACCAGCATTTTGAACTGCACGTGGCGCTGCCTGGCCTCGATAAAAAGGACATCAACATCGCCGTTGAAGATGGGGTGTTGACCATCAGCGGTCCTTCTCAAAACGAAGCCCTGGACGAAGGACGTCGTTTTCATCTGCGGGAAATCCATCGTGATTCTTTTAGCCGCCGCTTCAACTTAGGCGATGCCATCGATGCGCAAAACATCCAGGCAGAAATGCACAACGGGATTTTGAACATCACGTTGGGCAAACAAATGCCGAGCGAAAGCGAGAAGCGTAAGCAGATTGAGATTCGATAGAGCGGTTATCGGACACTCGCCTACTCGACTAAAGTGCGGCTATCCTTGTCAGGCACCCGCACCAAGTCTTTCGTAACGGCTCGCACGGTTATCGGTTTTCGGTTTTCGGTAGTCGGTCATCGGTAGTCGGCCATCGGTTATCGGCCATCGGTTATCGGCCATCGGTAGTCGGCCATCGGTTATCGGCCATCGGTTATCGGCCATCGGCCATCGGTTATCGGCCATCGGTTATCGGCCACTCGTCTACGCGACTAAGCTGCGACTATCCCTGCCGGGCACTCGCAACAAGTCTTTCGTAACGACTCGCACGGTCATCGGCTATCGGTCGTCGGAAATCGGTCATCGGACTTCGGCCACTCGTCTACGCGACTAAGCTGCGACTATCCCTGCCGGGCACTCGCAACAAGTCTTTCGTAACGACTCGCACGGTCATCGGTTATCGTCATCGGTTTTCGGTTATCGGACACTCGCCTTGTACCGACTAGTCTTCGACCACTCACCTGCGCGACTAAGCTGCGAACTATCGCTGTCGCGCCTTCGCAGCAAGTCTTGCAACGGTTCGCACCTTTATGGCGCCTCTTAGACAGTCTCACAACGGCTCACACGGTCATCGGACTTCGCCTACTCGACTAAGCTGCGGCAATCCTTAGCTGCAGGCAAAGCGAGCGATGCCCTGGCTGCAAACAAAATGCTCGTGGAAAGAACAAGGCTCAACGTCTATATAAATAGACATTGCCAACATAATATGGAAAGTCATTACTCGTCACCAATTGGACAAGAACCGTATCATGTTCCGCAAAATAATAGGAAACCATATTGAGTAGATTCGTCGGTTGATTAAAGTCTATCTCACCCTCATCAAGATACGAATAGGCAGGAACCACCGTCAACACATCATTTTGTTCGAATTGGCTTCCCAAACCTTCAGCCGCCGCACGTATCACTTTGACTTCGAACGCAATGAAAGGAAAGGACCCCTGTTCTACCCTCAGGACCTTAACCCTCAGCGTTTCAGGATCATCGAGCCAGGCATGCCGCTCGACACTTAATTTACCCCGTATCGAGCCTCCATTTTCCGTATCACCATCATGCAAAAGCGAACCCAAATCCGACAGTTCAGCAATGGGATCGTTTCCATCGTTACTCTCCACTCCAACATCATTCGATACGCCACCACAGCCCGCACCAACCCCGTCCGTCGGCGTACCGAACGTCATAAAAACCCCTAACGAAGCCAATACCGCAATAAGCGGTAAATATTTAGCCGGTCTTTTTTGTCTGCGATTATGTGCCAACCAATCCCTCCCGGCGCACATTCATACGCCCTGTGTCCAACACTATGGGTACAAACAATATCATTCTCTACGGGAAGGGGGTCCTACTATCGTCCTGATTGTATCAT
>JASMKV010000351.1 GCA_030749035.1 Myxococcota bacterium
GTGGAATGGAACCTGCGTTCATGCTCAATTGGTCAAAGCCCAAACCCAAAAGGAACGGTACGCAATCGGCCATCCCTGCCATTTCACCACAAACATAAACCTCTTTGTTTTGACCTGAGGCAACGGATGAAATGATTTTCAGGGCCCTTAAAACAGCTGGTGAAAGTGGTCGATAAAGATAATTAACCCACTCATTATTGCGATCCACAGCCAAAATGTACTGGATTAAATCATTTGTGCCCACAGAGAAGAAGTCACATTCCTTAATTAATTCATCTGCAAGCAATACTGCAGAAGGGACCTCAATCGTGATACCAAAAGGAATGTTCTTCTTGAACTCTTTGCCTTCCTTCTCAAGTCTATCCTCAACGTCATGTATAATTTGTCTGACCGCCCGCATTTCCGAAAGACAGGAAACCATCGGCAACATAATTTGTAACTCTCCAAAAACACTTGCCCGTAATAGCCCCGCTATTTGCGCTTCAAAAATATCCTGATGACTCAAACAATAACGCACTGCCCGCATACCGAGCGCCGGATTATGCTCCATGGGTGAAGCCAGTGATGAAAAAAGTTTTTCTCCACCCACATCTAAAGTTCTGATCGTCACCTTGCGACCATTCATTTCAGCGAGAATTTTACAATAAGTCTTAAAATGCTCCTCTTCATTCGGCGCATCCTGGCGACCCAGAAATAAAAACTCCGTACGGTAAAGGCCAATCGCCTCCCCGCCGCGCGCAATAACCGATGAGACTTCGCTCGGCAATTCTATATTTCCAGCGACTTCGACGCGCTTTCCATCAATGGTTTCGGCAGGCAGCGCTTTGGCCTCGAGCAATTCCAACGATTGCTTCTGAAAAAGGTCAAAATGGCGTTCGGCCTCTTTAAGCTCCTCAGCTGAAGGCTGCAACAGCACCGTACCCTTGACACCGTCAACAATAACTTCATCACCCTGCCCCGCAGACTGCATAACCCCCTTCACACCAACGACTGCTGGAATATCAAGCGAGCGAGCGACAATCGCAGTGTGCGCCGTATAGGTTCCAACCTCTGTCACAAAAGCCCGTAGGCGATAACCGGCCAACATCGCCGTATCAACCGGCGACAGGTCATAAGCCACGACAACCGTATCTTCATCGACATGATCCAACTGCTGAATATCCGCTTCTTTGCCCGTTAAGTTACGCAGAATGCGTTCGCCAACAAAATAAATGTCACCTCGGCGCTCTTTAAAGTAAGCATCAGAGACTTTATCGAAAATTTTACGAATGCGCTCGATCACACGCTCAATGGCCCACTCCGCATTTAAGAATTCGCCTCGAATAAAACCCTTCGCTTCGTCTGCAAGGGCTCTATCCCTTATCATCATTTCATGCGCTTCAAGAATGGGTTGATGATCTAATTCATCACCCACAAAACTCGCACGAATCGACTCAAGCTGCTCTACCGATTTTTCAATGGCCTTATCAAGGCGTTCAATTTCCTCATCACACTGATCAGGCTCAATATGGTAATGTGGCGCATGAATGCGGCGCCTGTCCAAAAGCAGAACTTGGCCTATCGCAATACCTGGCGAAGCACTCAACCCACGAAAAAGACGCAAAATAGACCTCTACTCCTGAAACTTATTTTCGATCAAGGCCGCCAATGCGTCAAGTGCCGCTTCCGCATCATGCCCCTCGCCCAACATTTTTATTTCTGCGCCACAACTGGCTGCCAACGACAAAACACTCATAATGCTCTTAGCGTTAGCCCGATGACCGTTATATTCAAGCCAAATTTCCGCATCGTAATTTGAAGCCACCTGCACCAAGACACCGGCTGCGCGCAAATGCAATCCTAAGTCATTAACAATCTTAACCATCTTAACCATCTTCGTCTTTTCCTCAGACACCTTATTTTTCCTCGCCCGAAATTGCGGGCTCACGTGCCAAAACCTTTGAGGCAACTGCGATTGAGCGATGTGCCGCAACCTGAAGCTCAGCTGCCACCTGATCCAATCTTTTATTCCCCACACTTAATTGCAATGCCTTGATAAGCATCGGCAAATTAACCCCTGTCAGCAACTCCACCTTACCCACATCGTGTAAAGTCATACCAATATTGGACGGTGTTCCCCCAAACATATCGGTCAGTATAACAACACCACTTCCGTGCTGAACCTTCTGCACTGCTGCGCGCAAAGATTGTTCATAATCGCTGGTGCTGTCACCTCGAACAATGCCCATCACTTGCAGAGGTCCATGTTTTTTGACCACTTCAATGGCCGTATCCACCAGAGCCTGGCCAAGAAGACCATGCGTTGCCACAACGACCCCTATCATGACTTCGCTCTCCCGACATCGCGATGCTTGACCTCAGCACTTATAGAAACCTGATTCATCTCTGTATTTAACGCCCGTGCAATACTTACCGAACGATGACAACCACCTGTGCAACCAATGGCCACAGTTAAATAACGTTTTCCTTCTTTTTGATAACGAGGAATCATTTTTTGTAGAAACGTGACCATTTCATCCATAAACTCAATTGCTTCATTCTGGCCCAGCACATACTCATAAACATTTTGATCGAGCCCTGTATAATCACGCAAAGTTTCACTGAAATAAGGATTAGGCAGAAACCTTACGTCCAAAACAATATCCGCCTCTAAAGGTAAACCATACTTATAACCAAAACTTAAAAACGCGATTTTTAACTGATCGGCCGGGTTCACATCGGCCAGCCTTTCAAGTACCTGCGCACGAAATTCATGCGGCGTAAACGATGATGTATCAACCGTTTCATCGGCAAGCTCACGCAAAGGCACCAAAAGGTCTCTTTCTTTAGCGATTGCTGAGCGCAACCCGCATCCATCATCCAAAGGATGAACGCGACGTGTTTCCGAATAACGACGCAACAAAATATCTTCTTTCGACTCAAAATAGATCACCCTGAAGTTTTCATAAGTATCCCGAAGATTTGAAATAAGATCAGGAACCTCTTCGACAAAAGCACGCTCACGTACATCGATAATAAGCGCCAAACGTTCGGTCAATTCCTCGTGAGCAACCAATTCACAGAGATTTTCCACCAAGCGTGCCGGCATATTATCCACACAAAAATAGCCTTGATCTTCAAGCGCATTAATGGCGGTCGATTTTCCAGAGCCTGACTGCCCCGTTAAAATGGTGATAGAGAAAGCCACTATTCCGACTCCAATTGATGTCGTTGTAGCGCAGGCGCCCGTAAAACCGCTTCGATGCTTTTTTCAAAATCACGCGCAGGATCGTGCCCCTGTAATTTCAAAAGATGATTTCGTGCAGCAACTTCAATAATCGTGGCAATATTTCGACCTGGTCTGATGGCCAATACAATCTTTGGAACTTCGACTTCGACCAATCGCTCATAACGTTGTTCAAGTCCAGTGCGATCCAGCTTCAGCTCTCGGCTCCACTCTATAAGCTCGACCACCAATTCTATTTTTTTCTGCTGACGAACTGCGGCGGCACCAAATAAATCTTTCACATTAATAATACCTAAACCACGCACTTCCATATGGTGTCTGGTGAGCTCAGATCCTGAAGCAATCACACTTTCATGACGCTTCTTGATAGGCACAACATCATCACTCAAAAATCGATGACCTCGTAAAATTAAATCCAAAGCAGATTCACTTTTTCCTATGCCGCTTGGTCCCGTGACCAAAACCCCTACTCCAAAAACATCGACACAAACACCATGCACCGAATCCTCTAAACTCAAATGCGAATCCAGAAAATCCGAAACCCGGGTAATAAAAGAACTTGAAAGTAAAGTGCTGCGAAAGATGGGAACATCGCAATTCTGCGCCATATCAAGCATTTCAAGCAAAGGTTCCTGGCCTGCTGTAATAACGATGCATGAAATTTTAGATTGAAAAAGTGCACTCAAAGCGCTTGTCCGTGCCTCTGGCGTAAGACTGTGCAGGTATTTTATTTCTGTTTGGCCAAAAATCTGCAGACGCTCAGAGCGTAAGGACTCAACATAACCGGCCAATGCCAAACCTGGCTTTTGAATTCGATCATACGAAATCCGCCGCTCGAGACCATTTTCTCCAGCACATAAAGCCAACTCAAGATCAAAGTCAGCATCATCGACTAAAGCTTTAACAAGAAGGGTCATACTTAATACTTGGCATCTTCTTCAACTACAGCACTGTAGATTTGCTTTTGCTCTGTAAATTCCAAAACCTTAGAACGAAATGTGGCATTCTTTAAAAGTCTTGAAATACGTGCCAGTGCTTTTAAATGTGTACCGGCAGAATTTTCGGGAACCAAAAGGGCAAAAATGAGTCGCACTGGCTCCTTATCAATAGCATCAAACTCAACCCCACCAGGAACACGCGCTAAGCACGCCACCAAATCGCTTAAACCTGTGATTTTCGCATGCGGTATAGCCACACCTTCGCCCACGCCCGTCGAGCCAAGTCGCTCTCTTTCTAAAAGAGCATTTAAAACTTGCGCATCGTCTTGCCCTGAACCATTTAAATCCGAGCCAATACATTCTACAATCTGGGATAATGCGGCCTGTTTATCTCCTGCAGACAAGACAGGAATGACATGATTTTCTGTGAGTATTTCACTTATTTTCACAATTTTCTCCCACCCAACCACTTATCACATTCCAAGGTGAAAAAAAGGCTGAACTTCAAGCTCCACACGTCTTTTTAGGGAATTTGTGCAAAGGCGGAAAAGGGCGGGTGCGCGCCCACCCTTTTCCATGTCATTTCGGTTAGCGGAGGGGTGCTTCCCAAAAATGACTTCCGTATCCCACAAAAGCAGGATTCGGCTCATACGTATCGCTGAGCACTCTCTTGCGAAGAGCACCTATGTGAGTCATTGTAGGACAATATCTCACCTTGTCAAAAAAAATGTAGAATCAAAGCCCATTATTTGTCATGAACAGTTCCTACGCATGCAATGTTGGGACACAAACGATTATCAAGAGGCGCTTAAACCTCTGAGCGAAACAGGTATCACCCTTGAAGCCGTGCATCATTTTGCCCACAAAATTAGCGCCGCACGCTTTAGTCTACAAAATGGTCTTAAAGTCATTCTTATGGCCAACCCAGCCGCACCTATTTTTTCCTATCAAACTTGGTTTAAGGTCGGCAGCAAACATGAAAAGGTTGGTAAAACAGGTTTGGCCCACCTTTTTGAACATCTGATGTTCAAAGGCACCCGCAACCATCCTACCGGTGAGTTTGATATTGAAATGGAATCCCGGGGTTGCCAAACCAATGCCGCAACTTGGGTTGACTGGACCTACTACACACAATCTCTGGCGCAGCACAAAGATAATTTAGAATGCATTGTCCATTTTGAATCCGATCGCATGAGCAACCTGATTCTCGACGAAAAAACTTTTCGTTCGGAACTCGAAGTCGTTAAAAATGAACGACTTATGAGTGTGGATAACTCCATTGGGGGTTCCATGAGTGAAAAACTCTATCAACAAGCTTTCCCTGAGCATCACTATCAATGGCCAACCATTGGCTACATGGACGATCTTGAGAAAACCGAACTGGCAACCCTGAAACAATTCTATAAAAACTTTTACGCCCCCAACAATGCCATCGTTGTTGTGGTGGGTGCGATCGAAGCCACGCAAACCCTTGAACTGATTTGGAAATCATACGGTCATCTGCAGCCTCAAGAACTTGAGCCTTATGCGCCAGAGTTAGATCCACCACAAACAAGCGTGCGCATGAGCCTTTTATCCAAGCCCATCAGCACCACCCAGGTTCTGATCGCGTATCCGGCCCCGCCACAAAACTCTCCTGAGTACAGCGCATTGGAACTCCTCAACAACACTTTATGCGACGGTGAAAGCGCGCACCTCTATCGCAAACTCGTGATTGAAGATCGCGTTGCTTCAGACGTAAGTGGGTTTTTGACCCCATTTGCTGAAGCGGGTCTCTTCGAATTTGCCATTACACCCATGCCCGGCATCAACCACGATGATATCATCGAAAAATTAGACGCTGAGATTCGCCAGGCCTGCCTTAATATTACCCAGGAAGAAGTTGATAAGGCGCGCAATTCTCTTGAACTCGCATTGCTCCAAAGCTTTCAAGATAACGAAAGCTGCGCGGAAATGTTTGGGCACTTCGAAGCCAATTTCGGTGATTTTTCCATGGCATTTAAACACATTGACGAATGGAAAGAGCTTGAGCTTGAACACATTAAGGCTATTGGACAAAAAACTTTTCAGGCCCATAAGAAAAACATTGTGATCGCCAAACCCTCGGAGCACTAAAGTACCAAATGTACCATTGCGAAAAATTTAAATACAAAGCCAGCACTGTGTTCTTCATTGAAGACGCCAAATGGCCCATGGTCAATTTTGTGATCACTTTGCGTACGGGTTCATTGGCCGACCCTTTTGGTAAAGCCGGACTCACACGTATTCTTTTTAATATGCTTTTGCGCGGCACAAAAAATCTTTCCCGCACACACTTCAATGACAGACTCGAAAATTTAGGTTCACAGCTCGATCCTATTGTCGGTACGGAATTGGCAATTCTGCGTGGGGCCTGTCTAAAACGTCACCTCAAAGAAACCTTGTCTCTTGTACAAGAAGCACTTCACGAGCCCCGCTTTGAAGAAAAAGAATTTGAACATCTTTTGATCGATATACGTGAAGAACTTAAACAAGAACGCGATGATGACGATGCATTGGTTGAACTCTATTTACGTCGTGCCCTCTTTGGCGAACACCCCCTGGGACGTTCACCTTTAGGTGAATGGAAAGATCTTCAACAGATCACACTGCAAGATGTCAAAGAGTTGCACAAACAAAGGTTTTCTCAGGATCAATTTCTTCTTGGTTTTTCGGGAGATGTCAGCCAGGAAGAACTCACACCGCTGGTGCAAAAAATTATCGATCCTTTACCAGAAACGGGTCACACCTTGGGGCCCATGCCACCGACACCTGAAACACTTAGCCCTGAAATATGGCTCATCGATAAACCTGAACGCACACAAACCCAATGTCGTCTTATCTCGCCAACCATGTCGGGGAATCACCCAGACACAACCGCCTTTTGGTTGGGCGCCATGGCCTTTGGCGGCACATTCACCTCCACATTTTGTAAAGAAGTCAGAGAAATAAGGGGCTGGTCCTATACGGCCTACGTGCAATACCGTCGCTATCGCTATACCCCCGTCCCTTTTGTGCTTGGCTCTGCTCCAGCCACCGAACAAGCGGTGGATTGTTTGGCGCTGCAAGCCGACCTTTTCAATCCACTGGCCAACGGCAAACTCGAAGGCATCGACCATGCACGGCAATATTTTCTGGGTTATTTCCCCTTTGAAATATCCTCCGCCGCAGGCCTTATTATCCTGGCCATGCGTATGGAGCTCTTAGGCAAGGAACCCGATGAAATGTTCGCACTGCCTGAAAAAATCAAGGCGCTTAGCGATGATGATGTACGACACGCCATGCAAACACACTTGCATGAAAATGCCTTTCGCTCAGTTGTCGTCGCCACCGCGAAAGACATAAAAAAACCACTTGCAGAGCGCTTTCCTGATGCAAAAATCCGTATTTTTGATTATCGGGAAGATATGGCTAACGCATAAAGGATTGATGCTATGGATTTTCAGATAGAACATCTTTTTAGAAACATTTCCCTCAAAGATTACGAACGGCTTTATTTCGATGAAGAATTAAATATTGCGCTCTGCAAAGGCGTCAATCTTGGACGCGATGTGCAAGAGCGGGATGTGACCGACGAATATATAAAACGTGTGATTAAAGTCTCACCCGATAGGCAAATCCCCGCACCGGTGGCCAAAGTCATCGGCGGCAAAAAACTCGATTACACCGAATACCTTGATTACACATGGGGAACCCTTAAAGGTGAATGGAAAACCATCTCGAGCATCATGAGCGATAAAATAGACACCCGGGGCACATTCAGCTTTATTGAAAGTCCGCAAGGCGTTCGGCGCTTGGTCGATGGCCACGTCAAAGTCAAAGTTTTTGGTGTGGGTAAAATTGTTGAAACTTTGGTGGTTGCCGATGTCAAAAAAGGCTTTGAAGACGCCGCGGTCTTTACCCAAAAATGGATTGACCAAAAACTGTCTTAAAACTTATTTGCGGCGACGATTCAATCTGTCTTTGCGCCGCTCTTCGGCATTATCAAAACGCCTTTGATCTTCGTCGCACTGCGGCACAAGCTTGGCCACCGCTTTGGGGGCACCTTGGTCATCGACAGCGACAAAAGTAAAATAACCGCTTAAGCAATGCTCGCGCGCGCCGGTCGAAGCTTCTTCGCTTTCAACCCGCACACCAATCTCCATACTGGTCCGGCCGGTATAGTTCACCTGAGCGCGAACCAAGACAATATTTCCCATTTTAATCGGCCTGGCAAAATGTAAATCGTCGACCGAGACGGTCACCACCGGACCTTGTGCATGGCGACCAGCCGCAATGCCTGCAGCAATGTCCATCCATTGCATAATCTTCCCACCAAAGGCGGTGCCATGGGAATTGGTGTCTGGTGGCAGCACGACATGGGTCGTTTCCACCGCCGACTGTTCTGGAGTCTTTTCCTGAACGATGGAGCTCATCTTCTGTTCAAAGCTTAAAAGTTTATTTGTTGTTATAAAAAAGAGTCAACGCAATACAATGATACTCATTATCTGAGCTTTGCGTGACTTTTTTATCCACAATCTCGATTTGGTCGCGTCGCTCTTGAAGCCAACGCGTGGCTGTTTCACCAAGCTCTTCACGTTCTTTTTGTTTTGTCGCAGCAAAAACCTTTACGCCGTCAAACATGTCCACCCTCCAACATTTATTGCCCCACCAAGGAGCTCGTGCAATTTCATACCCTCTTGTCTCTTGGAAGTCACCACCCAAAAAAGAACTTTTTAAAGAGCAAGGCTTAGCTCGCCTGGGCAAGTTCCCGGTCAATAATCGCCCGTAAAAGGGGCATCGGCAAAAGTCCAATAAGTTTCATGCCATTGATAAAAAGAGCCGGCGTCCCCTGCACGCCAAGTTTTTCACCTTCACTCTTATGCGCATCGACAATCGTTTTGGTGTGTCCTGAACTCAGGCATTGGTCAAATCCCTTTTCATCAAGGCCTATATCCTGTGCGTATCTTTTTAAATCTGCGCCAGCCAAAGCTTGCGGGTTTTTAAAGAGCAAATCGTGATAGGGCCAAAACTTATTTTGCTCGTTGGCGCAGTGGGCCGCCACCGACGCATCGTAAGCCTGCGCATGCTGGGGCAGTGGATAATCCTTAAACACCACCTTTAAAACATTGGGGTAAATTTCAAGCAATTGCTTCACCACTTCGGTGGCCTGCGCGCAGTAGGGACACTGAAAGTCGCTGTATTCAACCAAGGTGACCAAAGGTTTTTCCGCCCCTTGCGAAGGTGCATCACCAACGTTGATTTCCATGCGGGGAAGTTCAGGCACCGGCAAGGTATAGCGTACCTGCGCCGTTTCCTTTAAGGCCTCGACAAAAGCTTGCTCCTGCAGCTTATGACGCTCCGCCAGCATCTGGCTCTTAATGAATGCCCCTACCTGCTCGTAGGGCACACCAATCGCACTTTTGTTGGCTGCGTAGATGGCTTTGACTTCCGTCTCGTCGGGCGCTTTGACTTTGGCCTCGATTTCATCCTTCTTTAATTCATCGACAGTTTGGCCGCGCTTGAGCGCCTCATCGTAAAGCAATTGCTCGGTGAAGCGGTCTTCTAAACCCAGCCAAAGCAAATGCAAGCGCCGCTGCTCATGCTCGTTTTCAAGCGTGTTTAAATCGCCACGAATGTCTTTCGGCAAATCGCTGCGATAAATCGGAGTTTGCCCGACCCAGCCCAGAGGCGCCTCTTTGGGCGCTGCCGCCGGTTGTGGCGTACCGCTTAAAGCCGCACAGCCCGATAGACTTAATCCTACAACCAATAAGAATGCTTTTTTCATGGGCCCGGTTTATAGGGGATTTTGCATCCCCACACTAGCCCCTTTTGCGCCTAATTTTTGCCTTTAGTCGCGGATATTGAGTTCGCAGGCGCCTTCGTCTTGATCCCAGTTGGTCCAATAATAATTGGGCCAGCTCTCCTCGGCCATGGTGAAATAGATGCCCGCATCGTTATCTTTAGGTGTTCCGACCTCCGGTGCCGCATCGGCGGTGGTGCCATCCGCACATACATTTTTCCCCGGAAATATGTCTCCATTGCAAGACGTATAACCGGTGGTGACGCAAGCAGCAGTAGTGCAATCACGATAACACAAGCCATTAAAACGCTCCGCTCCTGCGGTGAGACAATTTGGCGGCCTGTCAGAATCATTATCACAATCCGCATCCGCATCGCAGGGCTGCGCCTCCATCAAATAACAAGCCTGATAGTAGGTCAAAAGGGTCCAGGAGTCGCTTAAATCATCATTTGGCGTATCGTTGTTGTTGGTGTTGGTGATGCCGCTCGAATAGGGCTGCCAGGCCAGTTTAAAAACACATTTATCGAAAAGCTCATCACAATAGCAGTCAACACCCGTATCACAATCGGGCTGACAATCCGCATCCCCGCCGATGCTGCAATCCACCACCAGATCGTTTTCACCCCTTAAAGGAAATTCATTTAAATAGCGGCGGTTACAATTCTGCGACACCACCCAGTCATCGACAACATTGTCCGAATCCGTATCGTTCATATACATCTGACAATCCATACCCGTGTTGGCTAAAGGATATAAATCATTGGGACACACTTCCGGAGGATTACAACGCGGCCACTTCGAAGCGCCCATGGTGATCACACAGCCGTCATCATCGGCACAAAGCTCGATAAGATCGGCCTGCGGGATTTCGATGGTGCGGGTCAGGGCACCACTAAGCCCCACGGAATAATGTTTGTTGGTAGAGTCACCACCACCACCACCGCCATCCTCACCGTCCTCACCATGACAAATGTCGGTCGTGGTTTTCTCTGATTCTTCGACACTCCCATCCCCATCTTCATCCATACCGATGGTCAACCGCTTGCCACCGTCCGGACAGCTCGTACTCTCTTCGACACTCATAAAAGCCGCGGCGCCCCCCGCGCCGGTCACGCCCGCACTGCCATTGCACACATCGAATTCATGGTCGACTTCATCACTCTCCAGAGTGCCATTGCCCGCATTTGCCCCAGCACCATTATCCAGGCCAACCTGCAATTTAATACCGCCGGCAGCGCCACAAGTCGTCTGCGTCGCGGTCGCAACCGCCACGCCGACACCGTTGGAGCCATCACCACCATTGCTGCCGTTACCACCATTCGCACCGTTACAAAGGACCACCTCCTGCAACTCAGCGCCGTTCAAAGCGCCACTGCCATCGGTATCCTGACCAAATTTGATGGTCACGCCCGCCTCATCACCGCAGGCTGTAGGCGCTGGATCGTCGATCACTTCGACCAAGGCACTCACACCCGCCGTACCCGAATCACCTTGATCGCCCTTATCACCCGCATCCCCCGGGTCGCCCTTTTCCCCTTGTGGGCCTGGCTCGCCCTGCAAAATAGAAACCGCCTGCTCGTCACGGCCGGCGCCATTATGCACCGAAAGCATATAAGTCCCGGCACTCAAGCCTGGTGGGAGTAAGGCCGTCAGTTCTTGATCACTCATCTCTTCGGCCAACTCCAGGGTATGGGTGGTCGTTGCATTGTTGCCCGCCAGAACCACCTGCGAACCGAGAAGATTTTCGCCCTGCAGGATAAGGGCATCCACAAAACATTGTGCATCGACCGCCTGGCTACAAGTGCTGCTGCCGTTGCCCACAGCCTTGTGCAGCAAAGGCGCTTTACGCAGTCCCGCCTGACAAATCGATTCGGTGCAGATGAAATTTTCCGGACAATCCAAATCGCTCAAACACAGGCGCTCGCACGCTCCCGCAACGCAAACATGCCCGGCGGCGCAGGAATCATCTTTGGCGCAGCCAAATTTATCGCGATTGCGACAGGCCGATTGCGTCACCGCAATGAAGACAAAAAGGCTTAATAAACAAAGTGTTTGGCGCACGATAATCAACCTCTCGACACAATGATCCGGTTTGAATGATCCTGCCTTAAGTCTAGCCGCAAAAGGGGGGCAATTGCCATAAAAGTTCACATCGCTTTTTCTTTTGCTTTTCGGTATATTACAGCCATGGGGGATCGCAAAGACACCGATCAATGGGAGAATGTGGAGTCAGCGCCGCACCGCGCCGTCCTCGACACCAATCTGGTCACCACCTTGCCCACGGGTGAACCGGCGCCATCGATGGAAAACGAGCGCCAAAATCTCATTGAAACCATCGGTGATATCGAAAATACCTTAAAGTTCATGGGCAAACTGCATCCACAGCGCGAAAATCTCGACAAACGCCTGAGCACCCTCAAAGCCATGCTCAAACAAATCGATGATGAACTCGATAAAGGCTAATCCTAAGCCACAAGAGCCATAATCTGGTGACCTAAACCTATTTGCGCCAATTTTTCGCAGGGTCCTGCATCCATCTGCTATGTTTTGTCCATGCCCATATCCTGGCGCACATTCTATTGGTCTACCCGCCGCCGCAAGTCGGAAAAGGGGGCAGTCCTGCTTGAGACGGTGATCGTTTTACCGATCATGATCTTTCTCATTTTGGGCGCTCTGCAAATCATGCTCATGCAACACGGTCGCATCATGACCGAATACGCCGCCTATAATGCCGCGCGTGCCGGCATCGTCCACAACGGCAACTGGAATGTCATGCGCAACGCCGCCATGCTCGCCTCTTTGCCGGTCTACCAACGGACCGACAATTTACCGAACTTCTTTACCGCCTGGGCCAAAATCAAAGCCGCCGCTGAAATCACCGAAGCGGTCGACACCGGCGTGGCTACCCTTGAACGCCTGGCCGGTGACATCCTCGGAACCGAGATAAGTGGCTTCGGCCAAGATCTATCCCTCATCGAAATTCATCTGACCAATCCTGGGTCCGATGATTTTGACTCCGCCGCCGAGCACCAAGCACAGCAAGAAGCGCTGGCCAATCAGCTCGATCCCAAAGGCCTCTTGCGCTATCCCCAGGCCGGCGATGAGATTGACTTTGATGATTTGGCCATGCTCCAACAAGACCCGGACATCACCCGCTTAGGCGTCGAAGTGCGCATGCTCTACCCCCTGCGCATCCCCTTACTCAATAAAATTATCTTCGAGCTTTGGCTCTTTCAAATGCTTTTAAACGATCGCACGCTGCGCTCTGATTTGCCCGATTGGGTCTCCTGGCAAGCCAAAACCCAAGGCGGTCAAACTTTAGAAGATGCGGTGGCCGAGGGCAGTGGCGGTGGGCCCTTAAGCGGCTTTTTCACCACCTCGCAATGGACCAAAGAGATCCGAACCTTACGCCGTATCGCTAAAAACTACGGGCTCTATTTGATCCCTCTACGCGCCACCTACGCCATGCATATGCAAAGCAACGCCTTTGAAAAAAACCGTCGGGAGCCGGTTTGGTTTAGTTTAAATTAAGATGCGAAAAAAGAACGTCCATAGGCTTGAACGCGGACAAGCCATGCTCTTAGGGGTCATTGGCCTGCTGATTTTAAGCGTCGGCATGTACACCTCCTATAATTTGAGCCGCTCGGTCTATGAAAAAATCAAACTGCAAAACGCCGCCGATGCCACCGCCTATTCTTTGGCCAATTTAGAAGCGCGAACCTTTAACTTCATCGCCTTTACCAATCGCGCCCAAATTGCCAACGTCGTGCAAATGCTCGAAGCGCAAAGCCTCTTAAGCAACGCCACCTATATCGAGGGGGTCACCGGTTTTATGGGCGACTGGAGCCAAAGCACCGGCAAGTTGCTCATCAATATTTCCTACTTCCCCTATATGGGTTGGATCAAACCCATTGGTGAACAAATTAAAATGGTCGGTGAAACCGTTCTCGAACCCTCCTACAACACCATGAAACCGCTGGTCGATCAGATGGTGCAGTGGACCCCGAAGTACATCAAACTGCATACGGCAAAAAACCAAGCACTCTTTGCCGTCGCCAGCACCATGGTCTTAAGCACCACCGCCAAGTTGGCCCAAGGCGCCCCTGAAATCATCGCCGCCAACGACAACAACGCGCAACAAACGACCCTATCGCATGCACTCAACGCGCTTAATGTTGCTTCCTTTGGCAGCGCCTTTGACCCGAGCGCTTTGGGCGTCGGTGGCTCGACAGAGCAAAAGGCCCAAGCCAAACGCCTCTTGAGCGAATTGGTCAATGCCTCCCGCTACGGTAATCCAAGCACCTTAGGCGCCAGCGGCATTGCCGCAAGGCAACCGCTGATGGCCTTTGGTTCCATCATCAATCTTCTCAACAGCGCCAGCGGTGGCAATTGGCCCTTGGGTGGCAGCGCGGCGCAGGGCATCGTCGACTCCACCATCGGTAAATTACTTTCGCCAGGCTTTGTCGGTACATCAAAACTGATGGGCGCCGATAAAGACAGCGGCCTTCCGGCTTTGGATGAAAGCGGTAAGCATAGCGCAAAGAAAAGTGATTTGGCTTATGGGCATACGTTGATGGCCAAAGATCATTGGGGCGCTTTTAGTTCCTTGTCGGATATGGGCTTTGCCAGTGTCCGCTCTGGCCTGACCAAAAGCACCTATTGCCGCTACGATAAGCCGGATAGTGGCTATGGCTCGAGCGATCCTACCAGGCCCTTTCGGATGCTCTTTAACCCGAAAAAATTTCAATTTAAATGTTATGCTGAGAATCAGGTGGATATGCGTTGGCGATCATATTTTGGCAAAGGCGGGCTCGCCCCTTATTTTAAATTCGCCCCCAAACCCAGCGGCTTGGGTGTCGAAAGTGGTGACTTTAATCAGCCCGATGTCTGGGTCTTCTTAAACAAACCGCCAACAAGCATGCTCCTTAGCGGCGATGTGCAGGATTTAAACTTTACCTTAGAGCAAGGCGGAAACAGTGCAGAGCTTTCCACAGACATTGGTGAGCAGGGTCTTTTAAGCAGCGGTGTCTTGCCGGGCATCAATGCTTTAAGTCGCGCCCAGGCCTACTACCATCGGCCCGGTGCCTGGCAGGAACCGCCCAATTTCTTTAACCCCTATTGGGGCGCAAAGCTGGCGCCCAAAAATGCCGCCATCAAAAGACTGCTTAACGAAGTCGGCTTAGGTGGGAATTTTTCACAACTGGTGGCCGATAACCTATGGATGCATTGATGAAACGAGACATAAAAAATCAAGGCGGCGCAGCGCTCACCGAATTTGCGCTCATGCTGCCCATTTTTGTCGCACTCATCTACGGCTCCCTCTATCTGACCGACTTGGGCAACTTTAAACTCAAAGCGCAAGAAGTCGCCCACTACAGCGCCTGGGCCTATGCCACGCAGCCGCTTTCGGACTACAGCGACGAATCGTTTAATCATGGAGCCCGCTTCAACGAGGCCACCACCACCATCACCGAGCATGTCAATGCCACCTACCTTGACTTAGATGGTGCCAACGAACGTCCCTTTATCGGTGCCTGGTCGAAAACACGCGCCGCCTATCTCGAACCTTTCTTTGATAGCCATGTTCGTAACCACGCGGTTGAACTTTTGCCTGAGCAAGCCCAATTCGAATGGGCCAACCCCTTGAGCCTCATCGGCATGGCGTTGAACTTTGTCGGCATCGGTACCGGCACCGAATCCATGCTCAGTGGTGGCGTGCATCGTATTGGTCTGAATGAAAAAGGCGTCATCACCGCCAAGCCCAAAGTCTTTGTCGTCCCGCCTTTTCACCCTGGTGATGCGGCCACTGCGCAAGCGGTTGAAGAACACGCGCAGCTGCCCTTGGCCAGCACCTACTTTCGGGAAAGTGATGGCTCACCCTTGCAAACCAAAATCATCGCCGACTCCTGGCGTGTCTCCCATGGTTTCTCGGCCCTACCCACCATCACCAGCGCCATGGACTACAGCCGCGCCGTCCAACGCATCAACAAGCGCTCACTCCTGGCATTGCCTGGCGGCCCCATCATTAACTTTTTGGTCAATCTCACCAGCGGTGCCGGCGTTCCCGATGGGCTGGCGCCCATCTTCGGTTTTCAACCCGACAAGCCCCTGCCGGCACTGGTGTCGCGGCCTTATACGGCCAATCGCCCAAACCGCCCGGCCTATAATGGGCAGATTCAGCGGGGACAGGTCGACCTTTTTGAACTCATTGGCAAAAACGCGCAGGAAAATGCGGCGGTGCAAAATTTTGAAACCGGCCCGCTCTATCTCGATCCCAACAACACCAATGCGAGTGAATATCTCAAAGCTTTAAACAAACGCGGCTCGAATTATATGGGCTGCGTGCAAACACAGGAGCGTGGATGCTGGGAATAAAAAAAATCTTGATGACGGTGCTGCTGATTCTTCCCCATACCATCATGGCCGCATCGCAGGGTAATGCCCTCATCCCCAATTACCCTGGAAGCCATCTTTATCCCCTTGGCCAGGGTGTCCACATCAACGGGCAAGAGCGCCAACTTTCTTATGCCCTAAGCAATGACCACCCTGAAAAAGTCATCGGCTATTACGAAGGCCTCTTTCGCGCCCAAGGCCTGAACGTCAAACAAAATCATTTAGGCCAGGCACAATCCCTGACCGCCTTTACACCTGGCGATATGCTCTTGCGCACCATTTTGGTTACGCCCAATCCGGCAGGAACGGTGATTGTCGCCAGCATCAGCTCCACCAATCCTGTTGGGCAGAAAACTGCGGTGCCGGTTCCAGAAAAATGTCAGGTCTTAAGCCATACCGGC
>JASMKV010000352.1 GCA_030749035.1 Myxococcota bacterium
CTCTTCTTTTGCACTTTTAAGAAGCACGGCGATGGCTTCTTCCATTTCAAGAATTTTCTTTTCGCTCACACCATGCTCATCAATCAAAGCTTTGCGGTATGTCAATAATGGATCTTTTTGTGCGTCTATGTTGCGTTCGGATTCTGTTCGATACAATTTTTCGTCATCACTCATCGAATGTGAATACGGTCGAACAACGTGAGCGTGACACAAAACAGGCCCTTTGCGTGCACGTGCATAGGCGACTGCTTTTTCCCAGGCGGCATAAGATTCTTCCGCGTCACAACCATCAAATTCAAGAATAAGCAGGTTCGGATAGCCTACAACCAGTTTTGATATTGATCCACCTGCAGTCTGCACTTCGACAGGCACTGAAATCGCGTAACCGTTATCTTCAATATGAAAAATGACCGGCAGTTTATTATTGCAAGCCGTGTTGAGTGCTTCAAAAAATTCACCCTGGCTTGTCGTGCCTTCCCCCGATGAGACATAAACGACCTCATCTTTTTCAAAAGCCCTACCCTGGGCAGCTCTAGGCTGCCTGTTGAAATATTCTCCGGCCTCTGCGCAACCCACCGCGTTTAAAAACTGCGTTCCTGTGGGACTCGACTGCGACACCATATGGTGTGCTGCATGCCCCCAATGTGATGGCATCTGCCTTCCCCCAGAAGCAGGGTCGTCTAAAGCGCCAACCGATTGATAAAGCATTTCTCTAGCGCTTATGCCCAAACCCAGGCCTAATGCCCGATCGCGATAATAAGGAAAGAACCAGTCATGACCGGATTTGAGATGCATTGCTGCGGCCGTTAATGTGGCTTCGTGTCCAGCGCCACTGATCTGAAAATAAACGCTATTTTGCCGTTTCATTTGAATTTCGAGATCATCGAGTCGGCGACTTAGAAACATCGTGCGGTAAAAATCCATTCTCTGTGCCTGGCTCATGGATTTGTTGACCTTGGTTTTGGGTGTCTTTTTGGCCTTCGTCGGCTTTGTCTTCCCCGCACCAATATTTGATTCTAACATGCCATACTCCCTATTTGGCTAAGCATTGAGGCTGCTTTTTTAACTGGTTTTAGAGCAAAAGAATAGGCATTAATGAAAAGGAAATGATCGGTGCAAAGACCATTGATGAGTATCTGGAGAATATGCAGGCTTTGCTGGCACAGGCACCGCATTTTAAACTTGCTGTACAACGCCAAATCCAACATCGTCTTTTACCCGGGGTCATGGGGGTTAAAGCCGAGCTTGAACCGGCCCTATGGCGATTGCTCCTCTTTTGCTTAGATGGGCAATCCCAGATCGTGGAATTGACCGAAGAAACTCGACAACAAGCACACGAATCGGTGGAAAAATCGGAAAATTATCAACAAAATCAACCCGCCAGCTATCCGGAAGCGGCAAAACAGACTTGGCAGATCTTACACGCACTCAACGCGCATGGCAGCTACCCGCCACGTAAAACCTAAGCCTCACAAAAGACACTCCCCGGCCAAATCGTAATCACTCGTTTCGGTAATGTGCACAGGAATCACATCCCCTGGCTGCATTTCACCACTGGTAATATAGGTCACACCGTCAATTTCAGGTGCCTGCCCCGCATGCCGACCTTGCACCAAAAGCTCGCTTTCTGCCGAGACTCCCTCGACAAGCACATCCACCTGCTCTCCTATCATGGAGCGCTGACGTCGCTCAGAGATGTTCTTTTGGATGGCCATCAGTTGATTTTTGCGTTCCTCAGCAATCGCTTTGGGTACCTGCATCGACATGGTTGCCGCCGGCGTATCCTCTTCAGGCGAATAGGTAAAAACCCCCATATGGGCAAAATCCATTTCCTCCACAAAGCCACAAAGCTCTTTAAAATCAGCGTCTGTTTCGCCGGGAAGCCCCGTAATAAACGTTGTACGTAAATTTATATCGGGCATGCGTTCACGCAAACGGTAGAGTACTTTGCGGGTGCCATCACCTCCACGACCTCGACGCATACGACGTAAAATGGCATCCGAGATATGCTGCAAGGGCATATCCAAATACGGCACGATGCACTCTGCCTGCGCCAAAACATCAACAACCTCGCGAGTTAAACCGCGTGGATAAGCATACAAACATCGAATCCAGACTTTTCCCGAATGACTTTGCGCGCGTTTGTCCAATGCACGCAGCAATTGCGCTAAATTTTGTCGAGGCACAAGATCGCGCCCATAGGCGCACAAATCCTGCGCGATGAGATTCACCTCAACCGCGCCGCGTGCCAAAAGTGCTTCAAACTCGGCCAAGACATCGCTGACGGGACGGGAGCGTTGCGGCCCGCGCAGTTTGGGGATAATGCAAAAAGAGCACGTATTCGAGCAGCCTTCGGAAATCTTCAAATACGCACTAAAACTCGGAAGCGTAGAAACACGTGGCAAATTCGCTGAAATGGTAAAATCAGGATCGGGAATATAAATACTATTTTGTTCATCAGGATCGCCGTAATGGTAAGGCTCCATCGCGTTGCGCCCTAATTTGCGCGGTTTTCTTTGCCAATCCTCAACACCCTCTTCGTTCTGCCCGGACCAAACAATAGGTAAACGCGGGTGGGATTTTGCACCTTCTTCAGCTTTGCCAACAACCTGATCGATTTCCAGAAAGTTGCCCGTACCCAGGAAATGGTCGACCTCAGGAATGTCTTTTTGCAGTTCCGGCGCATAACGCTGAGACAAACAACCACTGACAATCAACTTCTCACAGGAGCCACTTTCTTTATGCGCCGCTGCATCAAGAATAGCCTGTACCGACTCTTCTTTCGCCGCGTCGATAAATCCGCAGGTATTCACCACAATCACATCGGCCTCTTCAGGGGTGTCGCTAAGCGCATGTCCATCGCTGACAAGCTTGCCGAGCATAACCTCACTATCAACCCGATTTTTGGGGCAACCCAAGGAGATAAAATGCACACGTTTAGACATGATTGGAACCTCTTGGTGCGGGCGGAGGGAGTCGAACCCCCACGGATCTCTCCACTGGAACCTAAATCCAGCGCGTCTGCCAATTCCGCCACGCCCGCCACCTTAGAAACTTAGCAGGTATACGAGCTTAGCTATAGCTGTCAACGCCTCTACACAAATTTTGCTAAAAACCATGGATTGTTCCATGATAGAGTGCAGCATGACAATATTCCGTCAAACTCCTGGGCTCATTGCTCTTCTGCTGCTCTTAACACAAGCGTGCTGGTGTGGACGTGCCGGAGAACCACAACCGCCAAAACACCAGGACACAAGCACCGATGCCAAGGAGAGCTCTAGCCATGCCCTATGAGCGACGTAATATCCTGTCTTCCTTGCCGCCAACCGGGCCTGTCACAAAAAGGATATGCATCGCCATTTTGGCCGCCTCTATCCTCGGCGCGGTTACAGGCAGAAGAATGGGGCTGGGGCCAAGTTTTTTTGATTACCGCCTGCAAAACATTCTCGATTTAGAACTATGGCGTCTGGTCACCTATCCCTTTATCGAAACGACCCCTTTTGGCCTTATGCTTGGCACTTTGGTCTTCTGGCTTTTTGGACGCTGGTTTGAAAATGCTTATGGCTCAAAAGATTTTTTGCGCTTTTTTTTCCTCAGCGCGGTTGGTGCCGGCGTCATCGCTATACCCTTAAGTTATATTCTGAATATATTCATGCTCTTTGAAGATATGGGTTTTGCCCAAGGGCCCGATGTGGTCATTGACGCCATGCTCGTCGCCCTGGCCATCACCGCGCCCAATGCCAACGTCCTGCTTGGCTTCGTGATCCCCATTCGCGCCAAAACGATTGTCTATATCGCCATCGCCATCGAACTCATCAGCGCACTTTTGACCGGTGCTTCTACCTTAAGCATCTCTTTAGGCGGAATGGCGATGGGCTATCTCTTAACGACGGGCAACTGGCGACCGGAGCGCTTACGTAATCTTCTTGCACACCTGCTCTGGCAACAGAAACTTAAAAAACGACGTAAAGACTTTTATGTTGTCCCGCCAGATGAAAAAACTTTTCACTAGCCCCACAACACGTGGCGTTAATTTTGCAAACGTAAGGTCCAGCCCAAACGCTGCCGCAAATCAAAATACGCCTCACTCACCGCAAAACGAAACAATTCCCGCGCGGGGGGATAATTCTGAAAAAGTTTAAGACGCCCCGTTTTTCCAAGTTCGATATTGCGATAACGAAAGAGTGCCTCCAGGGCTTCATCCACATCACAGGATAAGAGCAAAGCCACACGATCTGCTGTCATTAAAGTTGCCATACGCCACTCATTGACAACATCCGCATCAACCATCCCCGCATAAATTGGCACCAAAGCCTGCAAGCCTTTCCGGGCATCTGAGCCGATTTTGCCATCAACTAAGGTATGCCATACTTGGGTCTCCGCATTGGTGCCATAAACGCCATCGACACCCGCAAGACAACAAAAGCTGGCAAACAAAGATGCCAATGCGTGCACATCAAGCTTCTCACAAAGCACATGCCCTTTGGCATAGAGATAAGTCATTCGAGCAATCAAGAAGCTTCTTTCACGGGCATGACACGTCGAAAGAATATCGCTGCCAATGAGCAAAGTCGGGCGCTTAAATTCCTCAAAACGACAGCCCATACCCCCGGCCTGCCACAGATAAGTGTCCACACTGTGTAAGTCCATGGCGTCAAAAAGAAAACGTATCGGAAGCAATTGTGGATGCGTCAAACTTAATCGATGCTCTCCTAAAATTCCCCACCTGGTTAAATCACCCGGTTGCACTTGACGCAAAACTGGGGTCATCGTTTGCATCAATTCATCCATGATACCATGTTGATCCGGGTGCGTGATGTGCCGGGTCCAAGACAGGGAACGGACTTGGCGTTCGAGAATCCATGGCTCCTCTGGACGACAATGTCCGACAAAGCGCTGCGCTTCAACATCCTGCGGATTTAATGCCAACAAAGCACTATAATAACCATAAGCCCTATCCGACGCATGTAAATGCCCAGCGATGCGCCCAAGCATCCTTAATATACTTTCATCCAAAGGGTCATATTGCAGAACTTGACTGTAAAGCTGCGCTGCTTCTGCATACGTCCCCCGATTAAGTGCCAGAAGATCCGCCAGTCGGCGCAATAATTTAGGCTCTCCTGGATGGTAATCAAGGGCCCGGCGCAAAATGCGCTCCGCCTCTTCAAATTTACCCAACTGGTGCACATAGACCTCGACAAGCCCCAAATAACGGTGAATTCGTGCTGCCTCATCTTCAACCACACCAAGGTGTGTCTCTTCTTTGAGAAGATCGTTGGGGTTGCCTGTCTTGAGCGTCGCTGGAGTTCCTGATCCTTCTTGCGAAATCTCAGGTGATGTCTTTGCACTTTCTGCTTCCCACCAATCCAAATAGTGGGCAATTTCTTCGTGCCGCTGAGCCTTTTGTAAAAGGAGAATAAAGTCCTGGCGCTCCTGTGGAGACGCATCATTGCGATCAACCTTATCCTGTAACAAATCTAATTCGTTCGAACCCTTCACACTCAACCACCAGATAAGCAGTGACAGACATAAGCCCCCGTAGCTTAACGCTGTGCTGCGCTAAAACACAAGCATCAACCGTCTAAGGCTCGGCACCTTCTACTGCAGGCTCTTGCGTCG
>JASMKV010000353.1 GCA_030749035.1 Myxococcota bacterium
TCTTCCTTTGGGCCCACTGGATCACCCCATCCTTTGAAGGTCGGCGCTATGATACACGTTTTTTTATCACCGAAGTTGACCGGCAAGAAGAAGCCGAGATTGACGAGATTGAAACCACAAAGAGCGTTTGGTTAAGCCCCAGCGCTGCGTTACAAGCCAATCGAGACGGTCATATTCTTCTTATGCCACCAACGGTTCACTTGCTTGATGAGCTGCGCCAATTTCCAAGCAGGGAAAAGCTCTTAAGCACCGCAAAGAAGAGAAAGGTGGCTGCCGTACTGCCACGCATCAACCAAATTGCCGGACGCATGGCGATCATCCTCCCCTGGGATCCCCTCTATGCCTTGAGCGAGGGCGAAAGTCTTGATTTCGACAGCACAAATCCTTTAGCACAAACCCCTTCACGTATCGTCCTCTATGAACATCTCTGGAAACTAGAATTCGCCCAATAAAGCTATTTCTGGTAGCCACGCGCTTTTCTGCTATAGTACATCGATAGTATCGCCATGCACACAAAGGGTTATATATTCGTCAAGCGACATTTTTTGGGTCTGATCATCCTCGCCAGCTTTTGCGCCTGCGAAGATCCCCAATATTTTGTACACTTAAGCGTTGAGGATCCCAATGAATTGGCCAGCGATGCCACGCGCCTTGGTTTTGGCAAAACCCTTGATGATTTACGTGTTGTCGGTTTGGGCAACGAAACCTTTCCCACATCCATTGCCCTTTCTTATAAGACAAAAATCGAACATCTGATTTGGGTCGAAGCCTCCAACGAGAGCGGTGAGATCTTGGCTCGCGGATTGGCACTTATCGAAGTTAGAAAAAAGAAAACAGCGCAGGCCAGTGTGGATTTACTTTTTGCATGCGAGCAAGCCAACAGCACCGGACAAAGTTGCGCCCTTGAGAGCGCATCCACACTTAAGGGAAGCTGTATCGAAAACACCTGCAAGACCTTATCCTGTGGCGATGGCTACATCTCGGATGGGGAAGAATGCGACGACGGCAACACAAAAGACAACGATGGATGTTCGGCGCAATGCATCACAGAAGAAGCCATCTGCGGCAATGCAATTGTTGAAGAGGACGAAATCTGTGATGACGGATACAGTGATGCCTGTGGCAGCTGCAATGTCGATTGTAGCGCCGTCGGCATAGGGGCGAGCTGTGGTGATGGCATACATTGCGCAGAGGTCGAAGAATGCGACGACGGCAACACCGACACCGAAAAATGCGACTACGGGCAGGAGACCTGCACCGTTTGCGATGCTTTGTGCAGGAGCATTCCTGGAGCAACCGCTAACTGCGGTGACGGTTTTTTTACCTCAACACACGAAGAATGTGACCCACTGCATGCAGATTACTCCGCCATAACCTGTACAGAAGAATGCAAACATAAAGAGTGGCTGCACGCCGCACACTCAGAAACCCTTGAAATTGAAACGGTAAAAACAATTGTGTCAAAGGATGGCGGATTCATTGTCGGCGCCCAACTGACAGGCACTGGCAGCATGGAGTTTGATGATATACACGGAAACACCCACACCATTACTGGTGATGGGAAAGCTGAAGGGTTAATCATTGCCTACGATGCTGATGCAAATATAAAATGGATTCAGACACTCGATGGTTCCAGCCATGTTTTGCTCAAAGGATTGGCGCAAAGCGACGAAGGCGAGATATATGCGGTGGGGCAATATTTTGAGAACATCAACATCGCTGCAGCATTTAACTTCCCTGAAGTCGAAGAAAAAGCCGGCTTTTTCTTTACCTACTCAAATCAGGGCGAACTTGAAACCGCCAAAGCCTTTCAAAGTTCCGAAGCAGTGGCACTCCAGAACGTCGCCGCACATCTGGATAAAATCATTCTCGTTGGTTCTTATCGCAATACGCTGGACCTCAACTTCCTGGCGACCCCTGTCTCGTCAGAGGCGGTTCTTGCCGACCCTGGCGCGAATACGGACCTTTTCATTGCCGCCTATCAATCCGACTATACTTTTCTTTGGAAAAAAACGTTTGCTTGTGACAAGGCAGAAGTTGAACCCTATGGGCTTGTGGTGGACACTGATGCAAACATCTATGCGGCCCTTAATTACCCTTTATCCTGTGCCTTGAGCGCGACATCGCTCCTACCCAACCTCGAAATGGCTGATGCGGCACTTGTCAAACTTAATTCGAATGGCGAAGTGCAAAGCCACATCTCTTTTAACGGAGATTACGACCAATACTTCAATGCGCTGAAAGTCAACATTCAAGGTGCGCTTTACGTCAGTGGATATTTTTATAACAAATTTATTTTAAATGTCACGACAGAATTTGACACGCCCGGTGGAGATGAACATGCCCGCCAGCAATGCTTTCTTGGCGCTTTTCATACAACCGACCTGAAAGAAGAATGGTTCAAAAACATCTCCGGCTGCAAGTCGCCTTCGAGTTCCGCCCCACACCGATCCTTCATCACCACCGATAAAAGCAATGAAGAGATTATTTTTGCGAGCGAGTTTTCAGGGACAATGACCGTTGAGGAACAGTCTTTTGATGTCGAGGGCAGTGGTGAAGATGTGTTTTGGCTTAAGCTCAAAAGCGATGGTACCTTAGAACAAACTTTTATTTTAGGTGGTGATGGAAAAGACAAGATCTACAGCATGACCTACTTGACCAATGACACATATCTTTTAACAGGGACATTCGCCAATACGATAACCTATAGCAAAGACGACACCCTGCATGCGGATGTTGGCGAGGAGAATGGCTTCTATATGATACGGATGAACCCTGGTGAACTAAGCCCCGCACTGCCTTAGTTTGGCCGTCGAAAAATGAATATCTTCTTGTTCAAACAAAAAGCGCTACATATACTTAGAATTGTGATGCTGCGCTCCAAAACGATTCTGACTTTTATCGTCGCACTTTTATTCTCAACATCCGTTGGGGCAGAGCCGTCCACAGAATCGAAGAAGAGCACACAAACGCTCCTTAAAATGGCGCAAGCAGCCTACGATGATATCGAATATGAAGAATGTCTTGCATTGCTCAAAGAGGCCGAACAAAAAGAAGACATCACATCGCAAGAGAACATCTTTATTTACGCCTTGCGCGGCAAGGCCCTGGCCATCATCGGTGAAAACACGGCCGCCTACGATGCGTTTTGGCTCCTGCTCCAGCATCACCCTGATTACGCCATGAACCCGCGTGAGTCACCGAAAATTGTGGCTGTCTTTAAGAATGTCCAGACACAAGTTCAAAATCTCATCAATCAACAGTCCATCAAAATCATATCCAAAACCGAATACACTTATATGCTCGGACAACCTATGGTTTTACCTTTTCAATTAACTGGTCATGTTCAAAATGTAGTGCGTTTTGTCTTTTATTTTCGCTATCAAGGACAAATCCCGTTCCAGGAACTTGCCATAGAGCCTCTTTCTGCAAAAGAGTGGCAAGGTTTATTTCCACAACACCAAACACAAAAACCTGGCACCTATGTCGTCGAATACTACGTGGAACTCTATGGACAAGCTCAGGCACCCATCAAAACCCTGGGCAGCAGCATTGCTCCGCAAATCATGAACCTGCATATGCTTACGCCAGAATCACACGCCATAAGCCCAGCAAAAATAGTAGAAGAGCCTGGCCCGCAAGCTTTTTATACGAAAAGTTGGTTTTGGTGGACAAGTGCAATTCTTGCAGGGACAGCAACAACCTTCTACATCTTAAACAACCAGAACCAAGCGCCGAATACGCCTCTGGGTGAAATTCCGATGGATTAGTCTTCTTCGTCTTGCCGTTTGCGTTGACCTGCACGGGTCAAATCTTCAAGCTCATGCTTTTCAATTTTTGCTCGAATATGCTTTCGGTCGATGCCCGCCTGACGTGCCGCTTCGGAAACATTTCCCCCGGCCTTGTCCAGCAACTTGACCATATAAGCCCGCTCAAATTTATCCAAATAGCCACGTCTTGCGGAGCTGTATTTTTCACTCGAATCAATCGTCGGCATGTTGGCTGTTTGTAGCGCTTGTGGATCCACACCCACTGCAGGTGGCCCGCCGGCACCAAACATATTGAGCAGGCCTTCAGAACCGAGCGCCAGAACCCTTTGCACCACATTACGCAGTTCACGAATATTGCCTGGCCAATCGTGCTTCAAAAGCGCATTTTCTGCTTCCGGTGAAAGTCCTTCAGCCGCGCCGTGTGTGATGCTCTTGGCCAAGTATCTGGCCAGTGGTAAAATGTCATCTCGTAGCTCTCGTAAGGGCGGGCAACTCACCCGAATCACCGCCAAACGGTAAAAGAGGTCTTCGCGAAAACTTTCTTCCGCAACCATTTTATAGAGGTCGCGGTGTGTCGCGGCCAAAATACGCACATCAACCTTTTTATGCTGCG
>JASMKV010000354.1 GCA_030749035.1 Myxococcota bacterium
CAATGCAGCACCAACCTTTGTCTCGCCGATATAGGTGGCAATACGCTTTGCACAACCCCTATTGCCGAGGACCAAGCCTGCAACCCAAATCTAAACTCTGAGCAATGTACCTCGAACTATTGTATCGACGAGGGCGAGGGCACTGGTACGTGCGCCGTCACCTGCGACTCCAATGCAGCAGACACCTGCGGAGGGAACGGGGGTTCACCCCGCTGTATTAATAACTATTGCGTTGAGCTATCCAGCTTGGGCGGAGCATGCGATAATGAGAATGACGACTGCATCGCTGATGAAAACCTTGTCTGTACCGCATTCCCCGAACCTGGCCCATTTTGGAGCGCTGGCGGCGACGTCTGTCTCTACAGCAGCGCCACCGGTGATGTTGGCTGCGAATCCAATTTTGATTGTACCGGCGGCTACTGTGACGGCACAGACAAGGCGACCGGAACAGGCGTATGCACAGCCGTAAGCGGGCCACCTCCCTGGTATGCGGTGGACTTAAGCGACCAGCCCGGATTTATTGACGATGCGACCGGCCCGATGGGCCTAACCCTGACGGGCCTCGCCCACCCTGCCCTTATCTATTCTGCTGAAAATAAATTTATCATCCAACACTACGACCAGGATTTTTCCTGGGCAGACATCTTAAGACCCGGTGGGGACAACCTCTTCACGGACCTCGCCATCATAAGCGGCAATGCACTGGCTGCCGTCAATCATGACCCCGGAGCAAACAATGTGATAAAAACCTTAAGATACAATGGCGATGGCACAGAAGACGTGCAGATTTTGGATGATAATATCAACGCATCAACCCGTCCGGTGATTGCCGCGCTCGAAGCCAACAACGGTACCGTGCATGCTTACCTGGCTTTTGTCGACACCAGCGGCGCTCTTGTCATCCAAACCTATGATTCAGGGCAAACCGATACCTTTGCGTGGAGTAATCCCACCTATTGTGACGGCGGCAATGGCATTACAAACATCGCCACGAACACCGCCCGTGATATCGATATTGAAGCCATTGGCGATAAAGTCGCCATCGTTTACCGCAAAAACGCCAACACTTTGGGCTTTGCCATCAACGGCAGCATCAACAACGACAATTGTTGGAAAACCGATTTTGACGATGTGGCGATATCTGACGATCCTGCGCAGAACTTGGTCAAACCACAGATAAGCTTCATCAAAAGCGCTGTCCCTGGCAACAATCCCTACCCCATCGTCGCTTGGCACGAACACAGCGACGATGAAAGCCTGCCCAAGCGTGATACCAAAATGGCCATCTATCGCATCAATGCGGGAAACCCTGCATGGAGTAATGTCGTTGATTTCTACTTCAACAATCAAAACACTGTCGTGACCGGGGCCAGCCACGATCTGCCGCAAATTGTTGGCGACAACATCAACGCTAACAACTTCTATTTGGCCTGGCGCCGCTGTGCAACGAAGCGCTGCGATTATAATGGCGGCGAAGCCGCAGGAAACTTTTCGACAAGATTGGTTCAGGTCACCTGGCCAGAAGGTGAAAATTCACCGAATGGATACAACGATATCGACAATTCCAACGATGAGGGTCTCAATAATGCTCCTGGGGTTCGGGAAATACGTCTTGTCGTCGATGACGAAAGGATGTGCATCGCCACCTATCACGAGCCGCTCATCCAAGGGAATGATGGCACCTCAGGCAATATCTACTTAGTCTGTCATGATGCCCTCTAGGCACAGCTTCTCTTTGTAAACAACTTTACGGCAAGGCAATTGCTAAACCAGCGTAGATGGGCCCCCCAAATAAAGTCCCCTTAAGCCCCAATAAAGTCCCCCTTATTGAAGCCATTACAGGCCGATAACCGATGGCCGATGGCCGATGACCCGATAACCGATGGCCGATGGCCGATGGCCGATGACCATGCGATCCATTACAGAGACTTGTGCATCTGCGGGTCAAGGAGCAGAGGCGAGGAGGCGAGTGGTCAAGAAACCGAAAAACCGATTTTTGAGAACCGATCAGAGCAATTCGAAACCAATCTAGATCTTGCAGGTCGTACCCTGATCAAAGTAATCCGAACCGGTACACTGGCTTTCTCCTGCGCATGCGCAAGCACCATTCGACGCATTACAGTTCACAGGACAGGGTGTGCACACCGTAAAAGTCATACCTGCATTATAATTCGTTATCTGCCGACATATACCAACCTCATTCGGAAAATCTGGAAGTGGACATTCATCACCAACATTCAAACTATTGCAATGGGGGCCACAGACATTCGAGTCATCAGAAATTTTCACACAATACCCAATACTGCTACAAGGAGCCATATTTTGACAAGGCGTTAAACTATACCCTTCCAGGCTCCCACCACCACAATCGCCGGGACAACTGCCAGTATCTTCGCCTTCTTCACAATCTCCGTTATTATTGCATGAGCCGCCACCGCCACCACTCTGGTCACAATCAGGATCGTTGTCCATATCTCCAGGGTTACAACACTCATCCTCGCTGGTACCCGTCGCGCAACAGGTCACACTCTTATAGTTCGACACAGCAGTTGAAGTGGTGGAAATCCCACAGACATCATTCGCATCATCACATTTTGGGCACGGTGCACAGGCTACAGTATTACCCCCATTCTGTGCCAATGGAGCCGAAGCACAAAGACCATAGTGTCCTGCGCTACCCCAGGTTGCCTGGCAGGGCTCGCCAAAAGAGGTTTCTGCGCAATCACCGTTACTCTCTGTTAAGGCTCCTGCTTCGACACAGACCTCCTGCGAGTTAACGTTAGTCACACAATACCCGCCACCTTCGCACGAGTCATCAGCATTGCAGTTCGCCAGAGTAACACAGGCGCCATAAACACAGGCTTCATCTTGTCCAAAACAGGAAACAGAGTCCGAACAAGCACCACCACTGTCATCCCAGCACCTCTTATCGGAATTCTCATTACAGTAACCCGAAGCACAGTCGCTTCCTGTCTCACAATCTTCCCCATTCTTAAGGACACACCAATATTCGCCTGGGTTTCCTTGGTTTTCCACACAGTCTTCAGTGTCTGCACATGTGACATCGCCAGTATTACAATCACCGCCAGATGATTGACACTCAAGCGCATCTTCATACGTATTCGCCACAGTGGTCTCATCTTTCAATTCACAAACTGTACAATCACCGCTCGGACACTTCACACAGACGTTTTGAGGTACTTCTGTATCGCGCTCACTAACCTCAACACAAAGCCCCGTCTCTTGGCCGTCATAGTTGCAATTTCCCCCTATAGTCATAGAACTACAAGTGGGTGTACATATCCCGCCAGTCTCGCTCTCAGCACTATTGACACACTCCATCTGACCCGAACATTCAACCGTCATAGAACAGTCCGCGCCCCGCCCTAGAGTATCCGTACCCCCCTGTGAACAATCTGGGTCGCCAGCATCATCTGGATTACAACA
>JASMKV010000355.1 GCA_030749035.1 Myxococcota bacterium
TGAAAAAAACATATTTCTCTTTAAACTTTTAGGCGAGCGTTGTAGCATAAAGTTATGGGAAGAGATCTCTTAGGTGGACGTCAGGTTATTTATGTACCTGAGGATGAGGAAGAGGGTTCCGTAAAAAAATCCTCAAAAGCCAAAGAGGTTGATTTAAAACAAAAGGTTAATGAGTTAACCAAGAGCAGTGGCGCTGCTTTAGAGAAAAGTGATGTTGGGCGCGCAAAATCGACGGAAAAAGCTTTTAAGGCGGCCTATTTCAATAAGGATACCTCGGGGGTCAAAACTGTCAATCAACGTTCAAGCAACATGCAAGCCTTACGTGGTGATGATGGGGCCACGGATTTGCGACGTATCGTTTTGCCACGATCGACAACCGGTATCGAAACACCCCTGCCCAAAGATTTACAGAATGCCGCAGCATTGATGAAATTAGAAGATTTTGATTTGAACTTTGAGAACCTTTTGGGACGCCAGGGCGAGTGGCTGCAAGGTGAGGGCGTGACACCAGAGATGATCTTGGCCCGTCTTAAGGAATTTGAAGAGATGGTGGAGACTCGAAAGATTGCACTTGCGAGAATTAAGGGATTAAAAAACTTAGAGAAAGTTTTTTCGGTCACCATTGGAAAAGCGGTGGCCAGCCAAGCCGCTCCCAAAGAATCCCAGGATTTGGCAGGTGAGGGCACAGAGTTGATACGTGATACTGCAGGCCAAGCTGATGGCATGCATCGGCGTATGGCCAAAACTTTAGGGATAAAAATCAAATAGCCTTAGTCAAGTTGACCGATAGCTTCTTCAACCGCATTCACGATGGATTGTTTTTCTTCAAGCTGCAGGACATCGTAGATGTCTTTTTGCAACAGGCGGTCCTTATCTAAAGTGGGCACGACTGAGCGAATACGTTCATAAGCGGCAATCGTCCCTTTACCTGGATTGGCGGGCTTGCGAAAATCGATGGCTTGGGTTGCGCAGAGTATCTCTACAGCCAGGATGGCTCTGGTGTTTTGGACAATTTCACGAAGTTTTCTTGCTGAAGTCATCCCCATGGAGACATGATCTTCCCGACTGGCACTGCCAGGAATCGAATCCACCGAGGCGGGGGTGCAAAAGACCTTGTTCTCATTCACCAGGGCAGCGGCTGTGACTTGGGCAATCATATAGCCTGAATGAATGCCGCTTTCAGGTACGAGAAAGGGGGGGAGTCCTGAGAGCGCGGGGTTCACAAGTTGCTCGACACGGCGCTCTGAAATATTGCCAATTTCGCTTAAGGCAATGGCCGCAAAATCCAGCGCCAAGGCCAGAGGTTGGCCGTGGAAATTGCCACCGGAGATGATTTCACCCTCATTGGCAAAGACCAAAGGATTGTCCGTGGCGCTGTTGAGTTCACGTGTGAATACATCCGAGCAGTATTGTAATGCATCCCTACTCGCACCGTGCACCTGTGGCATACAGCGCATGGAGTATGGGTCCTGCACTTTTTGTGCCTTGGGTTTTGTATTGGTTAATTGACTGTCTTCGCAGAGTCTTCTTAAGTTTCGTGCCGAGAGCATTTGCCCTGGATGTGGTCGAACCGCTTGAACACGTTCATCAAATGCGGCAGTGAGGCCGTTGAGTCCTTCCATGGTCATGGCTCCGGCAATGTCGGCTAAACGACATAAGTGTGCAGCTTCGTGTAAGGCAAGTGCGCCGACCCCGGCCATTGCTTGGGTGCCATTAACCAAGGACAGCCCCTCTTTGGCTTGAAGTGTGACGGGTTTTAAACCTGCCTGTGCGAGCGCTTCGGCAGCAGGCATGGTGGTCCCCTCGTATTCGGCATCTCCCTTGCCAATGACGGTTAATGCCAGATGTGCCAAGGGCGCTAAGTCGCCAGATGCACCTACCGACCCTTTTTCAGGAATGACAGGATGGATCTGGTGGTTAAGAAGGTCCAGTAAGCTTTCAATCAGCTCAAGTCTGGCGCCACTATGGCCTGTGGCCAGGGTCTGGGCGCGCAGTGCCAGCATGGCCCGGGTTTCGGCCCGGGAGAGTGGGCGGCCTACACCAGCGGCGTGCGATAATATCAGGTTTTCTTGTAGAGCACGCAATTGGTTTTTTGGGATATTTGTTTCGGCCAGGGCCCCAAAGCCGGTGGTGACACCGTAAACAGGCTGCTCTTCGGCAAGCTTGGCTTCCACTAAGGCCCGCGCTGCAGCGATACGCCCCTTGGCTTGTGCATAAAGCTCCACCGGGGCACCATTGGCAATGGAAACGACTTTCTTAATGCTGAGTTTGTCATCACCGATGTACACTTTTTCGTCCATGTGCATTGCAATAAGCGCAAGCTTCCATTGGGGTCAATAAGGGAAGGAAAGAAATATTAAAAATCTTAAAAGACTGACAAGGCAAAGTGTCTGTGGCATAGAATGGCCATGATCGACGTCCACAACCATATTCTGCCTGGCGTAGATGATGGGGCCCAAGATATGGCCAGTGCCCTGGAAATGGCGCGTATTCTTCGTGCATTCGGGTTTGATACGATTGCCGCCTCGCCGCATTTGGGGATGGGCCCGGGCGGGGACGTTTGTCCCAAGCGGGCAGAAGAGGTGCGTGCAGAGCTCAGGGAGGCTTTGGAGGCAGAGGGCTTGGAACTTAAGCTGTTGCCCAATTCTGAGCACCATGTGACACCGGAACTTTTCGAGCGTATGCACGAAAATAAAGTTGTTGGTGTGGGTGGCTCCAGCAAATGGCTGCTTGTGGAGCTGCCGTGGATGCCCATCACGAATGTTGCGGATGTCCTTTTTCGCATCCGGACCAAAGGCTTTAAGCTGCTTTTGGCGCATCCTGAGCGTTACAAGTATTTGACTGTGAAAGAGGGTGAGGCTCTGGCCGCCCAAGGGCTGCGTTTGCAATTGGATTTGGGCTCTTTTGTCGGGCTCTATGGTCAGGGTGCACAGCAAAAAGTTTTGGACTATATGGCACTCGATTTAGGGCATGTTCTTGGAACTGATTTGCATCAGCCGGAAGAGGCAAAGGTTTGGCTCAGTGACGCATTTAAGATGGTAAAAACAACATGGGGTGAAGAGGTGTTGGAGATGGGCTTTTCGACGAATCCTCAATGTTTAATTGCGGATGAAGATCCTGACAACCTTGTTGGTCTGCGGAGAAGCATGTGAAAAAAGGAATCCGTTTTTTCATAGCGTGTCTTATCAGCGCCATCCTTCTGTGGTTTTTATTTAAAGATATTGCTTGGTCCGAAGTTTTTGCGCAAATGCAGGAGGCCAATCACACATACACATTGTTGTGCTTTGCTTTGTTGACCCTCATGAATGCGATTAAGATTTACCGCTGGCGGCTTTTACTGAATGCCTTTGTGCAAATAGGATACAAGGATTTGTTCCGTATAGGTGGTCTTGGTTTCTTTCTTGTGTTGCTTTTGCCCTTGCGCCTGGGAGAATTTTCCCGCCCATATCTCTTAAAGAAAGAAAAAGGGGCATCGTTCAGTAGCACGATGGCCACAATTGCTCTTGAACGGGCATTGGATGGCCTCTTT
>JASMKV010000356.1 GCA_030749035.1 Myxococcota bacterium
AACCCTGGCCGCAAGTGCACACCCTGATGAAATTAATATGCGGCACCCCCAAGTTGCGCTGGAGTTCTCACAGCAAGGCTATATGGAGATCCCTGAAGGCAAAATTGGACCAACCTTTTATGAAGATCTCTTCGCCTACGATGTGGTTAGGGCCATCAGCATCTTACGCATACCAACTTATATTTTACATGGAGAGCGGGATGAGGTTGTACCTGTGGCCGATGCGATGGATCTTGGAAGTGCCGCTCGCCATACACGCGTCGAAGTGATTCCTGAAGCGGACCACCGCCTGTCTAATCCTGTACAACAACGCGAGATAATGAACTCTATTTGTGAGTTTTTTATAGAAACGTTTAGCGATATAACCCATAATCACTAATGCTCGAATTTAGCCCACAATATCAGCAAAGGCCCTGGGGCTCAGACCGCCTTGCGCATATTTTTTCCCGAAAAGTTCCCAAAGGCACCATTGGTGAAGCCTGGGAACTCGGTGAACTCGATGAATTTCATGCTTGTGTTGCCCGTGGCCCTTTACAAGGACAAGAGTTAGGAAAACTTTGGCGGCAAGGTCTTCTTGGTGGCAGCGCCACGGGTCCCTTTCCCTTCCTGCTCAAATGGCTCGATACCGCGATACCCCTCTCGGTACAGGTACACCCCAGTGCAAAAACATGTCGCCAAAATACAAACGATCGGTCAAAAACGGAAGCCTGGTTCGTCGCCCATGCCGAGTCCGAAGCTTGCCTTTTTGCGGGCTTTCAAAAAAAAACAAATGCCGATGAAATAACCCAAGCCTGTAAAAATGGTCATGTGGCCGAACTGCTTTGCCCCATCTATCCGAAAATTGACGATATGATTCTGATTCCCGCTGGAACAGTCCATGCACTTGGCGCCGGGTTTTTAATCCTTGAGGTCCAGGAGCCATCCGATACGACCTTCAGGCTCTACGATTGGGATAGACTCGGACTCGACAATAAACCCAGAGCACTGCATCTTGAAGCCGGAACACAGGCCATAGATTATCAGAACATCGGGCCCCCTGAACACCATCAAAAAACACTCAACACCGAAGCTTTTTGCATGCAAAAGATTCGAGAAGGAATGGCCTATGGGCCTGAAATACTTCGTGTTTTTGCCGCTTCAAGCGATTCGCTTGTGCTCAGCAATGGGCAAGATCGCTTTTCCTTGCAGAAGGGTGAAATTCGTATTGCTGAGCACATCGATGGTCCACTAACCCTTGCATCTGGAAGCGGCGTTTTGATAACAGAGGGCCAGATTGTTTAACGCAGAAAGGTAAAATGTATCATGAACACACTTGCGCAAGATGCTCTACAAAAGGCCCAAAATCGCTGCCAGCAGGGTCGGACAATTCTTGACCGTGCCTTGACCCTTGCAGAGAAAATTCTCGTCGCACATCTCGACGACGCCGAAATGAATCAAGAGCGCTTGGGTCGTTTTGAGCGTCGTAAAAGTGTTGCCGCCTTTCGCCCTGACCGTGTTGCCATGCAAGATGCCACCGCACAGATGGCCATGCTCCAGTTTATGCATGCGGGCCGTGACACTGTTGCCGTGCCATCAACCGTGCATTGCGATCATCTTGTGCGCGCCCATCAAGGTGCCAAATCCGATTTACTCAAAGCCGTCGATGAAAATGCCGAAGTCTACAATTTCCTTAAAAGTGCGGCCGCGCGCTATGGCTGTGGTTTTTGGGAACCCGGCAGCGGAATTATCCATCAAGTTGTTTTAGAAAACTACGCCTTTCCTGGCGGCATGATGATCGGCACTGATTCACACACTCCCAATGCTGGCGGCTTGGGCATGGTGGCCATTGGTGTTGGTGGCGCCGATGCTGTGGATGTCATGGCCGGCCAACCTTTTGGCTTGAACTGGCCTGGCGTCATTGGTGTTAAGTTAAGTGGTGAACTCTCAGGTTGGGCAAGTGCAAAAGACGTTATCCTTAATCTGATGGGAACTTTGACCACAAAAGGTGGAACGGGTCATATTGTTGAGTTTTTTGGCGAGGGCTGTGAAACCATTTCTTGTACCGGTAAAGCAACCATCTGTAATATGGGCGCTGAGCATGGCGCGACAACATCTGTGTTTCCTTTCGATCAAAGAATGGCAACTTATCTCAAGAGCACCAACCGCGCCGATGTCGCTGAGCTTGCCACCACCTACGCCGATTGCTTAGCCGCTGATTCAGAGGTCTATAGCGATCCTGAAAAGTATTACGATCGATTGATCGAAATCGACCTTAATACACTTGAACCCCATATTGTTGGCCCGCACTCCCCCGATGTCACGCGTCCTGTCTCGCAAATGGCCTCAGATGCGCGCGAAAATGACTATCCTACCGATCTAACCTACGCCCTCATAGGCAGCTGTACCAATTCATCCTATGAAGATATCGGCCGGTCGACAGAGCTGGCTAAACAAGCGCAGAATGCTGGACTTAAAACAAAGATTCCTTTGCTGGTGACGCCTGGTTCTGACCAAATCAAAAATACCATTGAGCGGGACGGACAAAGTGCGCTGCTGACCCAGGCAGGCGCAACAGTCCTCGCCAATGCTTGTGGACCATGCATTGGTCAATGGCAACGGGATGATATTGAAAAAGGCGATCGCAATTCAATTATCTCATCCTATAACCGCAATTTTCGTGGACGGAATGATGGCAACGCCGAAACCCTGTCATTTATCGGGAGTCCTGAACTGGTCACCGCCATCGCTTTTAGTGGACAACTTGATTTCAACCCTCTTGTTGACAGCATCGATGCACCCGATGGCACAAGCTTTAAATTTAGCGAGCCGGTTGCCGATGAACTGCCCGCAAAGGGATTTGTACCTGGTCTGGACGGCTTTAGCGCACCACCCAAAAATGCTGGTGATGTTGAAGTTGATATTGCGCCGGAAAGTGAACGCTTACAAAAACTCGAGCGCTTTGCACCATGGAATGGTGAAGATCTTCACGACATGCCTGTACTCCTTAAAGCCAAAGGAAAATGTACAACAGATCATATTTCCGCAGCCGGAAAATGGTTGAAGTTCAGAGGCCATTTGGAAAACATTTCGAACAACATGTTTATTGGGGCCATCAACGCTTTCACCGGTGAAACCGGTGTTGGCCTTAACGTGACCAATGGAGAGCGGGGCAAGAGTTTTCCCGAAATTGCGAAAAGTTATCGCGCGCAAAATATGGGTTGGATCGTTGTCGGCGATGAAAACTATGGTGAAGGTTCGAGCCGTGAACATGCAGCCATGTGCCCACGCTTCATGGGGGCAAAAGCCGCACTCGTGCGCTCCTTTGCGCGTATTCATGAAACCAATCTGAAAAAACAAGGCGTTTTACCGCTGACGTTTGCCGAACCTGCCGATTATGACAAAATTGCCGAAGAAGATCGACTGAGCGTTCAGGGCCTCAAAGCACTCACCCCGGGTCAACCCCTGAAAGTGCAAGTGACCCACAAAGATGGCCGAAGCGAGGAGATCGTCGTTAAGCACACCCTTAACCAGGAACAAATTGATTGGTTTAAGGCCGGCTCGGCGTTGAACTGCATTGCCCAGCAATATGCCGCGCAATCATGAGCCTAAGTGTTTAAAATAATTAGATTTTTTCTTTTGTCTTGTTTAGACATGACGTCCCCACATCCTTGAGGCCACGGCACCGATCGTCTAACACGTTGACTCTGCAAAGAATTTTCACGTATCGGACTTGACGAGTTCACGGATATTCCGTAAAGGGAGCGCAAAGAGGTACGTTATGAAAGCAGGAATTCATCCCGAATATAAAGAAGTCATTTTCTACGATGTGGCCGCGGACTACAAACTATTGACCCGCTCAACACGCAGCGCAAAGGATACGATTGAATACGAAGGCAAAGAATATCCTTGCATCAAAATTGATATCTCGAGCAAATCTCATCCTTTCTTTACCGGTACGCAGCGCTTGTTGGATACCGAAGGTCGGGTTGAGCGTTTTCGTCGTAAGTACGCCAAGAACTAGAACGATTCGTACTTTAGAGCCTAAGGCCTTCTCAATATCGTCCGGACAGGGCAATGCTTACAAAATTAGATGAATTAGAGAAACGATTCGAGGAGCTTAATGTCCTATTGGCAAGCCCCGAAGTCGTCTCCAATCAAGATCGTCTACGCGAACTTGGCAAAGAACACAGTGAGCTTGAAAAAGTTGTCCACACATACCAACAATTGAAAAAAGTAAAATCAGATCTTGCTGCCTCTAAGGAGCTTATGGAAGATGAAAGCGATGAAGAACTTATTGAGTTAGCCAAAGAAGAGATCACTGAGCTCACCCATACCGAGACTGAACTTGAAAAAGAGTTGGAAATCTTACTTCTACCCAAAGATCCCAACGATGCCAAAAATGTTATTTTGGAAATTCGCAGCGGCACCGGTGGAGATGAAGCTGCGCTTTTTGCTGGGGAACTCTATCGTATGTATCTGCGTTATGCAGAAACCCACTCTTGGAAAGTTGAAGTGATGTCTTCTTCAGAAGGCACAAAAGGCGGCTTCAAAGAGATTATTGCACTTCTTGAAGGCACTGATGTCTATTCGTCCTTAAAATACGAATCCGGTGTACACCGTGTACAACGTGTACCGGAGACTGAAAGCCAAGGGCGTGTCCATACGTCAGCGGTCACTGTCGCCGTTCTTCCTGAGGCCGATGATGTTGAAATTGATATTGCCGAAAACGAACTTCGCACCGATGTCTATCGCTCAAGTGGCCCCGGAGGGCAGTCGGTCAACACAACCGATTCTGCTGTTCGGCTTACCCATGTCCCCACTGGACTTGTGGTCACTTGTCAGGATGAGAAAAGTCAGCACAAAAATAAAGCCAAAGCGTTAAAAATTCTTAAGTCAAGACTCTTGGACCAAGTCCAGGCAGAGCAAAATGCGGAGCAAGCCGCTGCACGTAAAGATATGGTAAAAACTGGCGACCGCTCTGAAAAGATCCGCACCTATAATTTCCCTCAAGACAGGGTCACCGATCACCGTATTTCTTTAACAATGCATAACCTGCCTAAACTCTTGCAAGGTGAGCTTGAAGATATCATTGTGGCCCTGCGCACTGCATACCAGGCAGAGGCTCTCAAAGGAACTGAATCCTAAAGTGGAATCAAGCCCAAATGCCCCTCAAACCCTTGGCGAATATTTGCACTGGGGCATCAATCTTCTACGCGAACGAATTATTGAAACCCCCCAGCTTGATACTGAGCTTCTACTTGCCCATGTCCTTGACGTTGACCGGCCTTATCTTATTTGTCACACCGATGATCTTTTAGACCCCAAAAGTAAAATTCACTTTTTTGAACTCTTAGAAAGACGACTGCGCTATGAGCCGATAGCTTATATTTTGGAGAGGCGTGAATTTTATGGACGAAATTTTCATCTCAACCATGATGTACTTATTCCACGCCCCGACAGTGAAACACTCATTGATTTTGCCCTTAAAAAACTTAAAGAAAATGCGCCCGCATCCGTCGACATCCTCGATTTAGGTACAGGCAGTGGTGTTTTGGGCATCACACTCGCAGCGGAATACGAACATGCACAGGTCGTCGCCACGGACATTTCTTCTGGTGCCGTAAAAGTTGCACAAAAGAACGCACAGGCGCTCGATGTTGCAGAACGCATCGCTTTTGCACAAGGCGATCTCTTCGCTGCACTCGAAAACATTTCAACAAAAAAATTCGACCTTATTGTGACCAATCCGCCCTATCTCAACCCAAAAGAAAAAAATGCGCTGCAGGCCGATATTAGGGATTTTGAACCCGATGTTGCTCTCTTTAGCCCTAAGGATGGTCTGGCCATTATCGAAAAAATTGCCGTACAGGCTTCACATTACCTTAAGCCCCACGGTATTCTTTTATCGGAGCTGGGGTTTGAACAAGAAAAAGAGGTCTTTAATCTTTTTGCTGAGTGTGGTGACTGGACGGATATCGAAATATTGCATGACCTCAGCCAATACCCTCGAGCCATTAAAGTCGTCTCCAAACATGTTTAATTTGTTTTTCATCACCACTTTCCTCTTGCTGACCCAGGCACAAGCGAGCCCACAACTCATCGATGTTGCCCAAATCGATCAACGTTTTAACTTCGACATCGTTTACGCCACGCCAAATAATTTTATTAAGGAGAAAGTTTATCCTCTCGCACGCTGTTTAATCCGCAAAGAAGTCGCCGGAATGCTGCAAAAAGCACAAACATACCTGGACGCGCACCATAAAGGCTATACACTTTTATTTAAAGACTGCTATCGGCCGGAGCATGTCCAATTTAAAATGTGGGAGGTTGTCAAAAACACACCACAACAAAAATATGTCGCAAACCCCAACACAAAAACGGGATCTGTGCATAACTATGCTGCTGCCGTTGATGTGACTTTAACCGATAAAACAGGACATGAAGTGGATATGGGCACAAAACACGACCACTTGGGCGCCCTTTCTGAAATTCGATACGAAGAAAAACACCTTAAAGAGGGTAAATTAACCCACGCACAGATTGCCCATCGAAAAATTCTTCGCGATGCCATGACCAAAGGCGGAAAATTCAAAACGATTCGTACGGAATGGTGGCATTTCGACGCCTGGCAAGGACAAGAGTTACGGCGGCGCTATAAAAAACTCGATATTCCCTTAACTGTTAAAATTTCTAAATAAAAACTGTAGCCCTTTGAGAGCATTGTGGTAAATGCAGATAATGGCCCAGTACGATCAAGATATTGCGCGGTTGTTTGAACCTGGTGCAGAAAGCGCACTCAATGCCTATATGCGCCTATTGCATCCTGCCGATATCGCAGAGCTCTTTAATCACGTCCACACAGATTCCTGGCCACGCATCACGGCTCTTCTTAAAGCCGAAGATTTGGCCGAAGTGATTGCAGATCTTGACACTGAACAACGCAACATTCTCGCAGAAATGATACAAACTGAGCGCCTCATCAAAGCTGTTGACGAACTCGAAACAGATGATGCTGCGGATGTGATTGCCGATTTACCCGATGAAAAATCGATTGTCGTACTCAATGCACTCGAAGATCAAACCGAAGTACGTAAGCTTCTTGAATACGATCAGGATTCTGCCGGTGGTCTCATGCAAACAGAGCTGTGTCGTGTCCAAGAGGGCTCAACAGTTCTGGATGCCATCGACGCAGTGCGCACAACCCGAGACATCGTTGATGACGTTCTTGAAGTTTACGTCGTGAATGCTGCGGGGAAATTAACCGGTATTGTTGCCCTTGAAGATCTTGTGCTGTCCAAAGAAAATGTTTCGATTGATTCTATAAGTGCCATTTGCGAATACAAAATAACCCCACACATTGACCAGGAAGAGGTTGCCAAACTTTTTGGTAAATACGACTTGGTGACACTTCCGGTTATCGACGACGACGGGGTACTCTTAGGGCGCATTACCTTTGACGATATTCATGACGTTATTGAAGAGGAAGCCTCTGAAGACATCATGACCATGGCTGGCGCTGCCAATGAAGACCTCGTCTACAGCGGCTCCACAACGCGTATTGCGTTCTTGCGACTCCCATGGCTGGCCTCAAGCTTGGTCGGCTCACTTTTAACCGGCTATCTGCTTTCACTCTTCGCCCACATTCCAGGAAACGCCATCATTATGGCCTCATTTGTACCGGTGGTGATGGCCATGACGGGTAATCTCGGTTCGCAAACGGCCATGATTGTCACCCGTGGGTTTGCCATTGGTAAAATTGATATACGCAATATGTCAAAGACATTTGTTCGTGAAATTAGTGTTGGTTTGATCATGAGTTTTTCTGCCGGCATTAGCGTTGGACTTTTTGCCCAACTTTGGCAGGGAGAATCGATGCTTGGTCTGGCCGTAAGCACTGCAATGATTTGCTCTATGACCATGGCTTCTTTTGTGGGTGTCGCCGCGCCTGCATTATTTAAAAAAATAGGCATTGATCCTGCCATTGCCGCCGGCCCCCTGGTCACAACCGGATGCGACCTTTTAGGCGTACTTATTTATCTTTGTGTTGCGATTGCTTTCTTAACTTAAGCAGACATTAAAACGAGTTCCTTGAAGCATGGCTATTCAGCATGAGCCATGCTAATTATTGTTCATGAGTGAATTTAGACTTACGCAACGCGTTGACTGTGCTGGCTGAGCAGCCAAATTAAGCCCAACGGTGTTGCGGCAAATTATTCAAGCGCTGCCTGTACCCACAGATGAGCGTATTCTATGCGGACTTGAAAATGCCGAAGACGCCGCCGTTTACCAAGTTGACGAAAATAAAGCACTCATCTTGAGTATTGATGTCATTACACCCATCGTTGATGATCCTTATACCTTTGGCGCTATTGCCGCAGCCAATGCACTTTCCGATATTTTTGCCATGGGCGGTGATGGTGTTGCCTCTTTGAGTTTTATATCCACACCGTCTGACATCCCCACTGAAATCACTGCTGAAATGATGAGAGGTGCTGGCGAACTTGCTTTAGCCAATGCGGCGCCCATCTTGGGTGGACACTCGGTTGAAGGTAAAGACCTCTACCTTGGTCTCGCCGTGATTGGTCAAAGTCATCCCAAAAAACTTTTAACGAATGATGGCTTAAAAGAAAATCTCGCATTGATCCTCACAAAACCCATTGGCACCGGTACACTCACAACAGCAGTCAAAAATGATGCCATTGATGTTGCAAAAATTAAAAATGCCGTTTTGGGCATGCAACAAACCA
>JASMKV010000357.1 GCA_030749035.1 Myxococcota bacterium
CTTGCGGACCTTAGAAAGATCTTCGTAGGACTCATGCTGTTTAAGCTCTGTAAATGTTTCAACATCGGCGGTGGTCGACGTTTCTAAAATCGCAACATGGTCTTTGGCTAAATCATCCTTACCAGAAACTTTATCCATGAACCTACCTAAGGAATCGAACTCGATTTCATGGCCAAATTTTTTCAGGCTATCAACCCCGGTCAAGTCGGGATACATCTTCCATGACTCCGCACCGTCTTCTTGCCAACGAATAATCAGATTGGTCTCTTTGGAAAAAGCTCCAGTCTTAATGATCGAGCGTTCAATGCCTTTTTGCAAACGACCAGCAATGTTTTCCTCTTCGCTCTGCCCGTAGTCTTCCTGCGAAAGCGATGACTCAGGTGCCGGCTGTAGCGCCCCCCCCAAACGAGGTGCAAAATACAACGATGTGCCACAGGGCAAAGGGAAATTCTTCAGGAAAGTTTCCACATAGGGATTTTGCTCGGGCAAGCCATCAAAAAACACAGCCATAGGCTCAATCATACCAAAGGTCCGGTATTCGCCGGAAAAAAGCGACATCAAACTGACAAGCAGTTTATTCCTATGCTGATAGGCTGTCGCGTTGGGCAGAGGTTTAATATCCCGGACATTGTAGGGTATTTTTGTTGCGAAAGGTAAAACGTAGCCAGAATGCTCGATGCCTAAGCCGTACTCTTTGTAGGTTTCAAAGAGCTCTGTACCTGAATAAATCCGCAGAATATTATGATTATATTCGTAGACGTCCAGCTCCTTGACCATCTCAAGCGTCTTTAAGGCCTCTTCCGGAGTCTCTCCGGGTAAACCGACAATAACGCTTACAGAGGGGCTGATCCCACGAGCCTTGGCGCGCTTAATGGTATCCCGCATATTCTCAAGGAAAGTATATTCTTCATCGAGACCAGGCTTATCCGCCTGTCGTAACCCGGCCCGGGCTTTTTTAATCGTTTTAAGCACCTTGACCGAAGCGCTTTCCAGGCCAAAGTTGATATTGACCACACCGGCTTCCGCCATAAGGTCAAGCAGTTCGTCATCCATAAAATCACCACGCGTATCGACAATAAAATGCATGTCAATGTCGCCACTATCGATAATGGCCCGAAACATTTCCTTTGAGCGTTTCATGTTTAGGGTCAAAGCATCATCATAAAACTCAAGGCGAACTTTATCCTTAAAGCCATGCTCCTGCGCATACCGCATCACATAGCGCAGCTCGTCGACAATACGCTCCGGTGAATGATAACGAACCATGAACTGCCCTATCGCCGAGAAGTTGCAGAAGGTGCATTTGTAAAAACAACCACGGGATGTCAAAAGCCCTGTATGCCCGGCCGGCTCCATATAGCCAGAAAGCATGGGTGAAGGTAAAACATCCAACTCGGACCGCTTTGGACCTTCTTTGATTTGCGACCGTGGAGCGGTGCGCACCAGTTCACCATTGACGCGAAGCACGATACCCGGCACCTCGGACCATTTTGAAAACTCTGTTGTCATTAAATCGTAACAGGTCTGCTCCCCTTCATAGATTGCGCAGGCATCAACCGCCAAGCAATCATTCATGATCAAATCGGTGGAAAATGTGGCTGAGGGGCCGCCAAAAATCACTTTGATATCAGGAGCGGCACGTTTGGTCGCTTCCGCAATCAACTTGGCATAATAATAATTGGTATCCCAAATCTTTAAGCCCAGGAACTTCGGTTCGTAGGAAAGAATAATATCAACCAGTTCATTTAAGCCCGGACTCTCATCCCGACAAAACTGGACAGAGTCCACATTCCGTTCCTCAAGATAGGCCTGGATATACGCCAAGCCAATATCTCGATGAAAACATTTCTCCTCACCGCTGGGTGGAGTCATTAAAACAATGGGCGCTTTGTCTGGTGGCTTCTGCATCGCTTAACTATATCGTTCCTTTATCCTTGAGCACGGCTCTCTGATTTCTTGCAGTCCTCAATGACGTCGGATGAATCCATGGTCATGAACTTCTCCTCACACAGATATTCTGTGTCCGCCTCCGAAAGGCCACTGCTTACCATGGCGGCCAACTCAGCTGCTCGTTGTGTATAGGGACACATCGACTCATCAGCTTGAAATGCTGAGCCACTGATACCCTTGTTGTCGTGATAACAACCTCCGGAACAAATATACTTGGCATGGCAAGTTTTACAGTTCTCCTGGATATTCACAGGACTCACTTGATAATTATCCCGTTCAAGATCCCCGTCGAAAACATCCCCTAATTTAAACTCATCAGCGCCAACAAGCCTGTGGCAGAGAAACACGTTCCCCGCAGAAGAGACACCAACATATGATCTGCCTGCGTTACAGATAAAATGCCTTTTTCGATGCGCCGTAAATTGCTCAACGTGTTTAAACATCATACCCTTAGAAAGGTGCCTCAATTTTTCCGTGTCTCTTTCGCGAATCGAACGCCGAATATCGTAGGCCTCCGACTCAATATTGTTAAATATGCCGGTAAAATCCCGCGTGGGAAGTTCGCTACCATTACCAAAAAGAGAAGGTGAATTCACCGTATGTAGGCTGTGGGTAAAACCTAACTTGCGCAAAGCCTTATGGGCAACAAAACCATCGGACTGTCCGATCCCCATCGAACGACCGATGGCGCTGGGGATTTCTTCAACGATTTTTTTCACCTTCGGGGCCGTCATATCATAAGACCCTTTACCACCTTTTAAAGGTCGCTGTTTGTCTTGCAACTCCTTGGTGCCATCGAAACTCACAAAAGTTTTAACCTTGTGTTTCTTCAAAAACGCTCTTTGTTCTTCATCAACCAAAGAGCCGTTCGTTGTGACCTCAAATTTAAATTCCTTTTCCGCCTCGGCCCCACGTTTATAGCAGTAGTCCACCACCTCCTGCATAAGTTTGAACTTAAGAAAAGGTTCACCGCCAAAAAAGTGTACTGTCAACACCGGCTCGTCTTCTGCCTGGGCAATAAGCCATTCTACGGTTTGAAATGCGGTTTCCTGGTCCATCTCACCACCGGTGCCATAAGAACCGCCATCGCCGTAGCAGTAAGAACAGCGAAAGTTACATTCCTGCGTCACAAAAAGTGAAAGGCTGTTGACCGTCACGGGCTTTGGCTTCTGCGCACGCAGGGACTCAGGTTCGTGCCAAATCAGCTGTAAATCATCAAAGGCTTGCCGATCCGCAGCACTCGGCACAGCATTGACCGTTTGAGAAAATGTTTTTAGGAACTTAGCCGTACCCTCATCGATTTCGCTGGCCAGCATCTCTTCTGGGTTAATGAGAACGATTCGGTCCTCATCATCAACAAAAACATGGAAGGGTTTGAGGCTTACCGGCGCATAAGCCTGCATGGATTCCACCTTACCCTTTTCAACCACGGACACTTGCATCTTACTTAAGGTATACCAGAAAAGTCACACCGAACAAACGCGAAGTGCCTTAAAGCAAAGCAATCTCAAACAACAGACACTGGCATTAAACGATATCCCTGAGGCAAATCTCACTTGGGGCCGTTTGGCCTCAAATAAGAAGGCAAGCCCCAAGGTTTGGGCATCATTTCGTCCAACAAGCCTTTTGTAAGTCCCTATAATCATAGAATTTTAAACGCCTGCGTTTTGGCCTCAACCTTGCAATTCATAAGGGCCAAAGAACAACGAGGTCCCCATGAAGAACATTTATCTTAGCCTACCACTTATCCTCACCGTGCTGGCCTGTCAGGGCGCGGAAATTGAAGCGCCTTGTGCATCAGATCTGGCCACCGCTGATGCGGGCTTGAGTGCTCAATACGACGAGTCGAAAAACAACAAGGCACAATCGATTGGAAAAGAGGAAGCGACAAGCGCGGTGGGCATTGATGACCTGATTCCTGGAGATAACACCGGCGATACAGATGAAGGTTACGATGGGGATGTCATTAATCCTTTCGATGATAACCACCCAACAGACGACGGTACCTGCAAATTAAGCTACCGGCACAATGTCGATTTTGGCGATTTTTATCCTGCTAACCAAATGTTTCAATGCTCTGACGGCGACACCCCCGATGGTGGCTGTGAAAGCGATGCGGATTGTACTGGAAGCATCAATCAAGACGGCACCACCGGTCGGGTCTTTTGCATTGGCAGCGAAGAAATCCGCAGCAAGCGTTCCATGCGTATCACCAATGTTGGTGATGGCACCTGTTATATCAGCGGCGTTCGCATGAACAGCAATTCCGCCTGTACCTGTGGCTGCGCCTGCGGAACAGTTTTTGATTTACAGACACCCATCAACAGCACTCTTGCTTTGGGCCCTGACGAAAGCACCTTATTGGCTTTTCGCTTCGATGCCCCCATCGAATACACCGC
>JASMKV010000358.1 GCA_030749035.1 Myxococcota bacterium
CGTTAAGATCCAATCTGCCGCACGGTGCCTCCCACAATGCGGAGCCAGAAGAAATAAGGCCACTGGAGGAAAACAAGCCAAATTAATCTCTGGCAAACCAAAACGAGAGCGATCTGTGGCAATGCAAAGGTCACACATCAACGCCAACTCGAAGCCACCGCCTAAACACATTCCATCAACTGCTGCTAAAGTGACCTGGGGAAGAGTGGCCATTTTCCGCAAAACCCCATGAAAGACTTTCAACATCGGTTCAATTTTATCCCCTTGATGATCTGCGATATCGACCCCCGCAGAGAATGCTTTATCGCCGGCACCACTGATGACCACAATCGAAGTCTGAGACTGTTCCGCAATCGCATCTAAAGCACTGCTCAACTCCTCCAACATCTCTATATTCAAAACATTAAGAGGTGGTCTCTCAAATGTCAGCCAAACAACCGGTTCTGTCACATCCACGCGTACATGTTCCATATCAACCCTCCTGCATGTAAATTGCCCTATTTTGTCACAAATGCCAACGTATGCGCACAGAGAAACAAGTCATTTATCCTGCAATACTGGGCGTTGTGCCAAAAAAATTTCATGCCCAGGAAAAATGCCGGCTATTTTTTTGCGTCGCCAGAGAAAGCTGTCTAGAATACACGCATGCAAGGTAATGCGCGAATTTTTGTTTATGCATGTGTTGGAATTTTCTTCATCTATGGCATGTTTTTCTCCTCCATCGCCGGTCAAAGCTTCGGCGCTCATCTTAGGGATATCTGGCGATCACCGGTCGTTCAGGAAAAACTTACTATTTTTGCCCAAAGTGCGCATGCGAGCTATCAGGAAAACATTTTACCTATGGCAAAAAAGGCCCACAGGACAGCCATACGCACCATTCACAATGCCGGGGCCAAAAGCCCGCAATTAAGCGATGTGCGACAATCTGCTGAGCAAGTCTCAGATCTTTCCCACCTCTCGGGCACGCCTTAAATTTTAAATTATCTCTTAATCTCTGGACCTTTTTTGTGCTAAAGCCGTATTACTATGGCTGATATCAACATGGGTCCGGAAGGTCCACAACGCACAATCTTCAGTCTACTTGCGATTGCCTCCTCATTTCTGATCTACCTCACAACCGAGCAATGCTTTGCTCAAGCTGATGTGCGCAATGCCATCACCATGGTTCAAACACTGCGTCTTGAACCAACATCCCCTTCTATTCCTGAAGCCATCTTGCAGAAACATCCGGGCATAAAAACATCAACGATTGCCTGGCAAGGACACGTGACCGAAAGTTGTTATGGTTTTGTTCGTGTTCGTGCCGCTGTACCTGCACCTGGCAAGGTCACTGAATATCTCTTCGATGTGAATATTAGTGGGCAGAAGCTGCATCCAGCAAACAAACGCGCCAAAGAACTCATGCTAAACTTGCGTGAAAACGAATCGAACTTACAACCCAATGAAGAAGGATAAATGATGATTCGAGTATCGACACTAATCTTCTCTATCATGCTCGCTCTCGTATGGAATGCGCACGCACGCCCCAATATGCTCTGGTCAGAAAATAAAAAGAGTTCTCTCCTCGTCACCTCAACACCTGATTTTTCTAAGCTTGCCGAAAAACTCGTGCCTGCTGTTGTTTATATTGAGGTAGAACAAAAAAGCCGAAAAAAGACACAAAGACCTAAAGGAGCCCCGCAAGGGCAAGATCCATTTGAATTTTTTCATCGTTTTTTTGGTGAACAAATGCCACGCGATCATGCCAATAAAGGCCTGGGAACAGGTTTTGTCATTCAAAAAAAAGGTCTTATCCTTACCAATTATCATGTCATTGAAAATGCGGACAAAATAGAGGTCATTTTTGCCCAAAAAAATGGTTCCGAAAAAAAAATGCGGGCAAAAGTTCTCGGCACTGCTCCTGAATACGATGTGGCCCTATTAGAGACCCAAGACAATGCCAATGTGCCCATAGCGTACTTGGGTGATTCGGATAAAGTTAAAATTGGTGAATGGGTCATGGCCATTGGCAATCCCTTTGGCCTCTCGCATTCAGTTTCAGTGGGTATTATCTCGGCCAAAGAGCGCCGGGAAGTGATGCCCTCAGGGCGGCGTGGGCTCTACGATTTTATGCAAACTGATGCATCTATTAATCCTGGAAACTCAGGCGGCCCCTTGGTGAATATTCGTGGTGAAGTCATTGGCATCAACACAGCCATCAACGCATCCGGTTCAGGTATAGGCTTCGCCATTCCGATCAATATGGTGAAGGCGATGCTTCCCGATCTAAAAGAAAAAGGAAAATTCTCAAGGTCTTGGATCGGTATCCGGATTCAACCCTTAAGCAAGGAACTTGCCCAAAGTTACGGACTTAAAAAAACTGAAGGGGCCCTGGTCGCTGAAGTGGTCCCCAATAGTCCTGCAGAAAAGGCGGGTATCAAAGAAGGCGATATTGTGCTCGAGTTTGATGGCAAGCCCGTGCGCAACTCAAGCGATTTACCGCTTTATGCAAGTATGGCGGGTGTGGGCAAAACAGCAAAACTTAAAATATGGCGGAATAAAAAAAAGGTGACCTCAAAAGTCACACTTAGTGGTTTTCCCGAACAAGCCCAAACACAACCAGAAGACGCCCAAGAAGAAGGCATTGAACTTGGGCTCACCATCGCTGATATTACACCCAAGCTTCAAGAAGAATTTGGCCTCAAAAGCAAAAATGGGGCTTTAATTAAAGCCATCGATCCTGGCTCTGCTGCCGCCCGAAGCGGCCTGCAAGCCGGTGATATTGTCCTGCGCGTCAATGGCAAAGAGACTAAAAAAGCTCGTGATTTTGCCAAGATAGCGAAGAAAGCTGCGCCCGGAACCGTACTGAGACTACAGGTTTTACGGCGCGGTTCGCGCATGTTTCTGGCCCTGCGTAAACCGGCCAAATAAGCCAAATTTCCTAGCCCGGGAACGCTTTTCTGTGTAAGTTTGGCTATAGGCACTAACACAGGGAAAAACAATGGCAATGATTACAAGTATTAAATCGACCTCAACGCAAGGCGCACAAAACAAAGAACAGCTCGAAAGCCAAGCCAAGCGTTTACAGTTAAATCAAGTTTCGACCTTTGAACGAAGTGCTCAGGATCCCAAATCTGTGCAATTTGCCAATGGCCAGAGCATTAGCCTACCAGTCGGTAACCAAGCAGAGCAGAAAAAATTACAAAGTGTTTATGCCAATCTTTCTCCTGAAAATCAGGGAAAGCTGAACGGTATAGAGCGACAACTCAATACCAACATTAAAGATGCCATTGGAAGCGGTGAAGACATCACAACCCTGACTGCTTCTGGCTCCGCCTTGAGTCAAACTTTTCATCGCTCAGCCGAAGAATTTTTCGCCACCACCGGACTCAAAGAGCAAGATGAGGCCGTCAACACTTTCCTCTTCATGGGCGTAAGTGGATTTGAAAAGGACTTAGGGAATTTCGCAAAAGAAGTACAAGCAAAAAATGAGCTCGCCGCTGAAATGCGAACAGATATCGCCGAACTTCAAGACGAAATCGCCAATTGGCCTGAAGGCGTTGAAAGTCAGGAATTTAGCTGGAATGAAGTGACCACAGATGCTGACGGAAATGTCATCATTGAACTTAAAACCGAGACTTTAACCAAAGAGCAGGCCCAAAGCCTTGTCGACAAATTAACCGCGCAACGTACTTCATTTTCTGAACTTACCAAAATGGATCAATTCGATCTCCAGCGCCAAACTGAAATGTATACACAGGCATTTAATATCATCAGTGCCATCGTCAAAGAACAAAATACCCAGTTACAAAATATTCTGCGTAATGTAAAAGCATCTTAATGGTTAAATATGGCGTTTTATCGCCTGATTTAGCGAAAATCCGGTGTCATTTATTTTTAATGCATCTTGATGTGGTATACCCTAAATCTCAATGAAACGTATTCTCGTCACCGGGGGAGCTGGGTTCGTCGGCTCTCATCTATGTAAAGCTCTCGTCCAACAAAACCATCATGTCATTTGTTTAGATAACTTTTTTACTGGGCGCAAAGAAAATATCCAAACACTTCAATCTTTACCAAATTTTGAACTTATTCGTCATGATTTAGTGGAACCCATTTTACTTGAGGTCGATGTCATTTATAATCTTGCCTGCCCTGCTTCACCGGTTCACTACCAGTACAATCCCATCAAGACCATCAAAGCAAACGTTCTTGGCGCACTGCACTGTCTGGGTATCGCCAAAAGGGTCAATGCCAGAGTTCTACAAGCATCCACATCGGAAATTTATGGCGATCCAAGTGAGCATCCGCAAAAAGAAGACTACTGGGGAAATGTGAACACCTTAGGCCCCAGAGCATGTTACGATGAAGGCAAACGCCTGGCTGAAACACTCTTTTGCGACTACCATAGAGAAAATGGCGTGGATATTCGTATCGCTCGGATATTCAACACCTACGGGCCACAAATGCACCCCAATGATGGTCGAGTCGTGAGCAACTTCATCGTTCAAGCATTACAAAATCAAGACATCACTGTTTATGGTGAAGGTGAACAAACCAGATCGTTTTGTTTTGTCGATGATCTCGTCGATGGACTTCTAAAATTAATGCAAGACAATATGCCGACAACGCCAATTAATCTTGGAAACCCAAACGAAATAACCATCAAAACCCTTGCGGAAATGATTATTGAACTCACACAAAGTAAAAGTAAAATTATTTATCAAGATCTCCCCCAGGATGACCCTGTGCGGCGAAAACCCGACATTGAACGGGCCAAAAAGCACTTAAAATGGGAACCCAAAATAGCACTGAATGATGGACTTCAACAAACCATCGCATACTTTAAAAATGAGCTCACGCCCTGAGAAAAAAATGGATATAAAGCTCCCATATGGACGCCAAAGCATAGACCAAAGCGATATCGATGAAGTCATCGGTGTCCTCAAGAGTGATTTCCTCACAACCGGTCCAAAGATTAATGATTTTGAAAAAGCTTTGGCCGACCAATGCCAAGCACGATATGCTGTTGCCGTTTCTTCTGGCACTGCGGCACTCCACTTGGCCTATGCCGCTGCTGGCCTTGGCCCTGGCGACGAAATCATCACTTCACCACTCACTTTTGCGGCGACAGCGAATGCCGCTCTTATGCTCGGAGCCAATGTTAAATTCTGTGATGTAGACCCTGTTTCGATGAACCTGGATGCGCAACAAGTCAAAAATCACATCCATGAAAAGACAAAAGTCATCGCACCGGTCGACTTTGCAGGGCTGGCTGCCGATATGGAGTCTTTTCGAAAACTGGCTGCCCCCTACAACACAATCCTTGTAGAGGATGCTGCCCACGCCTTAGGTGCACTTAAAAATGGGCAGGCCGTAGGCTCTATTGCCGATATGACCACCTTTTCATTTCATCCTGTAAAAACCATTACGACCGGTGAAGGCGGAGCGATTACAACAAACTCCCAGGAACTCTACGAAACAATTTGTAATTTACGTAACCATCATATGGTGCGCGACCACAAGAAAGTAGAAGCCGAAAACCCACCGCCATGGCATTATGAAATTCAGAGTGTTGGCTACAACTATAGACTCACCGATATTCAGGCGGCCCTTGGGCTCTCGCAACTTAAAAAACTGCCTTCTTTTCTCCGTAAAAGAAGAGACATTGCATCATACTACATTGAACAACTCGGCACTGACCCAAGATTAATTATGCCACCAGTGGAAAACCATCAAGAACACGGCTGGCACCTTTTTGTTTTAAGATTACGCGATAAAACATTTAGAAGAGCATTGGTTGAAGAACTGCATCGTCAAGGTATTCTTGCACAGGTTCATTATATCCCTGTTAACGCCCAGCCCTTGTATCGGAAATTAGGGGCCAATCCAGAAAACACCCCCATCGCGCATAAAATTTATGAACAATCTCTAAGCATTCCGTGTTACCCCGCACTGACAGAGCAAGAGCTGCAATATGTTGTCGAAACGATTTTAAAGTCGTTGGATCAAATAGGTTATAAAAGATAGCAATGTCTTGGCATAAAAATTACGAAATCCTACAAAAGAGATGGCCTGACGTCGCCAACGCATTAACAAGAGCGCAAGACAATCCCGAAATCCTCTTTTTTGATAAAGGCCCAGAGCCAACCTTAATTATTGAAGATCTACAGCTCACAAGTTGTTACAACCGCTTTAAAGAAGCACTTTTACACGTGCGTGCACTGCCGCCAGATCCTGATGAAATCTACTTTTATGGGCCAGGCTTGGGTGATGCGATTCGTTTGAGCATCGAAGCACACCCTAAGAGTAAATTGTGGGTGATGCCACTCAATCTTTCGCTATGCAAAGCCAGCATGACACATTTTAATCATTTGGACTGGCTCACTCATCCCATGGTTGAACTTTCTCTTAATCCACCGTCAAATCCAATTGTGAAAAACTTTATAGTTAATCCGATTGAATTACGCCTCAGTGATAATAAAAACATTGAGCTTCGTGACAAACTGACACTCGCGATGCTCGAAGCGCACTCAAAAGAAAAAATGCTTGAGCGAGAACCAACCCTCATGCAACACCTAAAAGCCAATAAGGCCATTTTGGATTCTGATGGCGACGTCAGACAGCTTTTTGATACACATGAAGAGGGTGTAAGTGTTGTTGTTGGCGCCGGTCCCACACTCAACACACAACTTCATTTACTCGAAAAAATCAAATCAAAGATTAAAATTATTTGTGTCAGCCGCGCATTAAAACCTCTTTTAGACGCTCAAATTATTCCGGATATTGTCATTGTTATCGATCCAGAACAAAGCGTGCGAGAACATATTTTCGATTTACCCACAAAAGCGCTTAAGCCAATACCACTCGTTTATCTGCCCAGTGTTGATCCTCTGATGCTACAAGCATGGCCTGGGCCACGCTTTGCAACTTATGTCGAACACAAGCGCTATATCGAAACGATGCGTGCTCACCCCAAAGGTGTACTCTTTTCATCCGGCACCGTGATTCATTCTGCAATCGATTTAGCAGTCAAAATGGGCTCCCATAAAGTTATCCTGATGGGGGTCGACTTTGCTCTGCCTGCTGGACA
>JASMKV010000359.1 GCA_030749035.1 Myxococcota bacterium
ACGACGAGGGTGCCGCCTAAAGAAAAAGCACCAAAGCCAACTTTGCCGTATCCTGGAACCTCAGGCTTAAGATTATCGGCGCGGCGCGGAATGATCACCAGACGCGCTTTACCATTTTTGGGATGCAACAAAAGCATATTATAGGCGCCGCGTGTTTGCTTATCGAGATTGAGTTTTTTAACCATATGTGTGGCTTGCTTAATGATAAAACCTTTTTCTCCTTCAAGCACAATGCCGGAAAAATAGCCCTGGTCATAAGTTGAAACTTTGCCCTTTGCAGCTTTGAGGATTTCTTTCGTGGCTAATTGTCCAGAATCCAATAATTTTTGTACAGGCAATTCTTCGAGTGAGGCCTGCCAGTGCAAATGGAACTGAGAGTTGCCGGCAATGCCATTAAAGTGCATGGTGATGGGTTTTTCACGACAGGCGAAGCGCTGATAATCCATCATATCACCAAGCACTTTGGGCGAATAACCTTGGCCTTGGTGCTTCGCGGTGGTGATCAGGATGTGTTCTTTTTCTGCAGGCATATAAGGAAAAGCGTTCGGCCATACGTTGTATTCACGCCAGGCAAGCCCCCTCTCCTCTTTAAAGGTGGGTTCACAAAGGGCGCAGCACTTAGGGTGGTCGACTCCTTGCCTGGCCACAGGAACCTTGTTGCGGTTGGGTGCCAATTGCACCTCAAGTTGGCCTTTGGGCCCCAAACCCGTCAGTCGACGCATCCCCTGCATCCGATCGGCAAAAAAGCCGTTTTGGACGTGGTAGTTCATCAGTGTCCCACTCGCTTGGCCCAAGGCACGGTCAGCGATGCGCACAAGGCGATGCGAAGCCCAAGCTTGGGCTAAATCCGCCTGTCCAGCGCCCGGTACATGAGCGTATGTGTCTGTGATTAAAGACTTCTTTTCAAGTTCCGGAGAAACCTTGGGCGCAGCAATGTCTGTTGTTGGAGAAGCATGGTGGGCTTGGATACGCATATCAAGGCCTATTATCGCGCGAAAAGGCGGTCCGGGTGTGTCTAAAACCTTCTCCGAAAGGCTATTTCCACTCTTGGCCGGTGGCCAAATCGAGATCGGCCAAAGCGGTTAAATAGGAGCTTAAGGCGGAGATATAATCACCTTGGGTTTGTGTGGCCAAACCTTGGGCAATCAGCACATCGTTGGCGCTGCCAAGCTCTTCGCGATAGCGTACACCACTGACCCGGTAGTTTTCCTGGGCCTGCGTAACGGCTTTTTTGAGGACCTCAACACGCTTGGCCGATTCCTGGACCCCGAGCCACGCTTTTTGAACATCCACTTTCACTTGCAGTTTGGCCGCTTCGAGTTGGTATTTTGCCTGCTTGGTGGTTGAACGCGCAATTTCCATGGATTTAAGGGTATTGCCCCACTCCCAGAGGTTCCAATTCAGACTGACGAGAACTTGTGATGTTTTTGCATAGATGTCGAAATCGCTGGACGCCAAATTGTAGGATGCCTGCAGCGCGAGTTGAGGTTGAAGCCCGGCGCTGGCTATCGTTTCACCGTAGCCTTGCATTTGTACCGAAAGCACAAAGCGTTTTAAGTCTGGCCGATTTTCTAATGCAAAGGCCAAGGCATCATCATAAGTTGAGGTGTGTTCTTGCCAGGCCAGAACGTCTTCACTGGCAATGACCGCTTCGATATCCCGATGTAAGAGCTGATTCAGGCGTGCTTTGGTCAGAATCACTTGATTGCGTGCAAGAATGAGATTCTGCTCACCACGGGCAACCTCAACTTCCGCCTGCAGCACATCATTGCGCCAGATACGTCCTTCGGCAAAAAAGTGTGTGGTGTTCTTCGCATGTTCTTTGAGGCGCTCAAGGGACTGCTCAGCATTTTTTTGCAGCATTTGTTTGCCTAAGAGACTGTACCAAAGCTGCTTCACATCGCGGATGAGCTTGTGTTCCTCGCGCGCAAGGCCAAGCTTCGCGCTTTCAAAATCAAGCCCGGCGCTTTGCATGCCGGCCCACAGAGCGCGCCCTCGATAAAGGGGTTGCGCCAACGTTAAGGCATTGCTCTGCGCGTCGATGCGTGCACCGGAAAAATTGGTGTTCTCAACGGTACGGTAAGCGCTGGAACTCAAAGACAAGGAGGGCAAAAGTTTGCGCTGGGCGACGGATTTTTGCGCATCTTTAACGTGCACGCTTTCCTGACTCGCCAGGAAGTTGACGTTATTTTTGAGAGCCAACTCTAAACAATCGCTTAAGCTTTGTGGGACTTCTTGCGCCAAAGCCGTCCCGCCAATAAGCGTGAGAACAAAGCTTAACGCTAAGCACTTGTTTTGCATCAGGGCATTTTCTCCGCCAAGCTCTTTTTACTCGACCAGGGTGCCAGGGTTACGTAGC
>JASMKV010000360.1 GCA_030749035.1 Myxococcota bacterium
AGGTTTGGACCTTGTTGGACAAAATAATAAATAGTACAAGCATTTTGCAAATAAATTTTACCCAAAACGTTAAAACAAAAAGTATGAAGATAGACAGAACAACACATAGAAGATTTATTTTAGCTGCGCTCTGCCTCGTTATATTGATGGTGGGTCAACCACGAAAGGCCCTGGCGGCAAGTAAAAGAAACACTGTCTCAGAAATTAATATTGACCGCACTCAAAGTGAACAAAAAATTTGGATCAAAACTGCCGAAAAGCCAACCTTTACCGTCTTTCGTCTCAATCATCCGTTTCGCATCGTCATTGACGTCTCAGGTGGCGACCTATCGAACATACAAAGCAGCGAATTTTCAAATGATGATATTTTAAACAATATCATTTTACGTCAATTCAATGCCAATGGCTTCACCATTGGCCGCGTCATGCTGCAATTTAGTCAGGAAGTCGAATATGAGGTTGAAGGCAAAGGCAATGCTGTCCTTGTCCGCATTCAAAACCATCAGGAGAACCTTCCAAAAGAAGTCCACAAACCAGAAAAAGATACGTTAAATCAGGGAATTAGTGGGCCGGGGCGCCGTGCCGAAAGCATTGAAAAGGCACCGAAGAGCAGCAAATCTGCCAGCGATATACATGCCCAAGCCCCACAGCTTAAAACAAAGCCCGCCACATCTGTGCCCCAAAAAGAGGCGCCGCCTAAAGCAAAAATAAAAACTCAAAGTTCCGGCCCAAACACACTCAACGACATCAAAACCGCAGGCCAAGGCTATAACGCGCGCATCAAGCTTCTTCTACAAAAAAATCAAACACGTTATTCAACCCTCAAGCTCGATCAACCACCACGCTTTGTTCTCGACATTGATGACACAAAAAATAAGATGAAAACCAAACGCATTCCGGTCAAACATCCCCTTATCAAATCCATTCGCTTAGGGGCCCATAAAAAACATACGCGTATTGTCCTTGATTTGACATCGTCAAAAACAGAAGCCAAGGTTGAAGAAGTTTCTACTGGTTTGGATATTTCTGTTCAACGGTTTAAACCCAAGACAAAAAAAGCCTTACCTCGAATAGAGGCGAACCCCAAAGCCAAGCGCAAAAAGGAACTCGCCGCCAACGTTTCTAAGAAAGAAAAGGCCAAAAAGAAGCAAAAAGCTGCTGCAAAACAAGCCGCACAAACGCCCAAGCCTTCTGAAAAAAATCCATCACTGCCCAAGGCCCAGGAAAAACCTATTCTTAAAAGTATCGCACTTGAAGATATTCGTTTTACGCGTGATGGTGACCTCGCACGAATCGTTATTGCAATTCCTGAAGAGGTTGAAACGAAGGTTGATAAGTTGTCATCAGAGACCTGGCTTCTGGAGCTTAAGAATGTAACCATTCCACAAGATCTTGAGCGCTCGCTCGACACATCTGCCTACAAAACTTCTGTTCAGCTCTTGGCCGCATATCAAGCATCAACGTCGCCAGCCATCGTCAATATTGTGGCCAGTCTACAAAATCCTGAAAAGTATAAATTGTATCGCGTGGGAAAATCATTGATTTGGGAAATCTCTGCACAAAAACAAGCAAAAGAGATTCTTACACTTGCGCAGACACCACAAACCGCTGGTTTTGTAACCCAAGCCAGTACGCTTGCGCGTGACACCGCCCCCAAGCAAACCAGAAAAAAACGTATTTCTCTGGATCTTAAAGATGCAGACATCAAGAATGTCTTGCGGCTTTTGGCCGAAGTCTCAGGAGAAAATATTGTAACCTCTGAAGCTGTTACCGGTACAATTTCTATGCGATTGCGCAACGTGCCCTGGGAGCAAGCCCTGGATACAATACTGAAAACCAAAGGTTACGACCGTGTTCGTGAAAATAACATCATGCGAATAGCCCCCTCTTCAGAAATTCAACTTGAAAAGGAACAAGAACTTGCGCGCAAAAAAGCGGCGGAACAAGTTGAAGAGACACTTATTAAAATGATTGCTGTCAACTACGCAAAAGCCACAGATGTATCAGCGCATATCGCGCCTTTACTTTCGAGCAGGGGCAGTGCGCAAGTTGATGCACGTACCAACACCATTATTCTTGAAGATGTCCGTTCAAACATTGAACGCGTTATTGAACTGGTCAAGCACCTTGATCGGCAAACCCCACAGGTTTTGATTGAAGCACGTATTGTTGAAGCCAGAACAACTTTTGTTCGCGAACTCGGTATTCAATGGGGTGGTACAGCGCAAGCAACCGCCGCTACTGGCAATCCTACTGGGTTGCGATTCCCCGGTGACGTCATCATGTCGGGTGCTGCAGACTCTGGAGGTTCCACGATTGGAACCGGTAGCCCTGGTCGTTGGGCCGTCAATATGCCTGCTCCGATCGGCGTCGGAGTCGGTGGTGGTTTAGGCTTTATTTTTAGTTCCGCCAATGGAAACGAAATCCTTAATCTTAGACTCTCAGCCATGGAAGACACTGGCTCAGGGCGCCTCATAAGTTCACCCAGGATAACAACCATGGACAACACCTCGGCCTCAATCTCACAGGGTGTCAGTATCCCTGTTTCTGTTGTCTCAGCCGCCGGTGCGAATACACGATTTGTAAGCGCTGCCCTGCAACTCTCCGTCACGCCGCATGTCACCAATGATGGCTCCATTCTAATGGACATCAACACCAACAAAAGTGAGCCCAACTTTGGTGTCAGAGGAGCTTCTGGCGATCCTACCATTGAAACCAAATCGGCCCAAACACAAGTACTCATTGGTGATGGAGACACAACTGTCATCGGTGGAATTTATACCCGATCCACCTCTAAAAGCTTAGCATCAGTACCATTCCTGGCACGTATTCCCATTCTCGGCTGGCTCTTTAAGCAAGGGCGAAAAGAAGACAATCGTGGTGAATTACTCATTTTCATTACACCGCGTATTCTCAACCGCAGCGAATCGCTAATCACCCCTGAAGAGCTGGCGATGGATACAAACACAGCTCAGAGCCCTAACTTTTAGATCCTGGACTAGCCAAAATAGCCAAAAGAGATTACTAAGCTCTTATGTTAAAGCTTATCACTGCTGGTGAGTCCCACGGCCCCGCACTTAATTTAATTATAGATGGATTCCCTCGTGGAATGCGTATCGATACCGAACACCTCCGAAACGATTTAAATCAGCGCCAAAAAGGATTTGGTCGCAGTGGACGCATGAAAATAGAAAGCGACGAATGCCAAATACTTTCAGGAATACGCCAGGGCCTGACAAGTGGCAATCCTGTCAGTCTCATCGTGCATAATAACGATTATCCAAAATGGGAAAATGCAACCTCACCCGACAGAAAAAATAATGTCGATAAGACCATAGAGCTCACACGCCCGAGGCCCGGGCATGTTGATTTAGCAGCAGCACAGAAATTTTTAACCCACGATGCACGCGATGCTGTGGAGCGAGCAAGTGCGCGTTCATCTCTACCATACGCGATTGCTGGAAACTTAACGCGCCAACTTCTTAATCTCTTCGGGATTGACATTGTGGGCTATGTCAAAAGCATCGGCACTGTCGAATCGACGACAGAAATCCTTGAGCTACCTCTTCTACGAAAGGCTGTAGAAAATTCTTCTTTAAGATGTCCAGATGAATACTGCACAGAACAAATGCAGGAGGCGATTGCAGATGCGAGAAAAAACGGAAATACATTGGGAGGTGTTATAGAAATTCGTACACAAAACCTCTGCCCCGGACTGGGAAGCTTTAACCAGTGGGAACAAAAACTTGACAGCCAACTTGCAGCTGCAATTGTTGGAATTCCTGGCGTCAAGGCTGTTGAGTTTGGAAAAGGCTTTGAGCTTGCAAAGAACCTCGGCTCAAAAACCCACGATGAGATCAATTATTCCAAAACCGAGAAAGCATTCATGCGGGCCTCAAATCATGCCGGTGGTATTGAAGGCGGTCTAAGCAATGGAGAAGAAATATGGATCAAAGCCGCAATGAAACCTATTCCGACCCTAGGGCAACCTTTAACCTCAGTTGATCTAACCACGCACGAACCTGCAAAAGCAAATACAATGCGAGGCGACACTTGCGCTGTTCCGGCCTGCTCGCTGATCGCTGAAGCGAGAGTTTCATGGACACTGGCAAATGCTTTTTTGCGACGTTTCAATGGCGCCACGATCACTGAAATAAAGGATCGCTACAACACTTATCTCAAGCGCCTAAAAGCACTCTAAAAGAAGGCTCTTTTCTAAATGACATGTCCACATATTATTCTTGTTGGCTTCATGGGTGCGGGTAAATCGACCACCGGAAAAATATTATCTCAAAAAATAGGCTTTCCATTTATCGATATTGACAAGGAGATTCAAAAACAAGCTGGTAAATCCATTGAAGAAATCTTTGCTCAAGACGGGCAAAACGTTTTTCGTCAAAACGAGAACGAAATACTCAAAAACTCTCTTCGTCAAAAACGCTCTACAATTATTGCATTGGGTGGTGGTGGTTTTCAAAGCCAAGACAATCGCGCACTTATTCAAAAATATGGACTGAGCTTTTGGCTGGACGCTTCCTGGGAAGCCATCATGATACGTCTGGATGAACAAGAGAAAAAAAAACGCCCTCTTTTCAAACTTTTTCCTCTGGAAGAACAACAAAAAATATTGTTCACTCAACGTTTATCTGAATACGCAACGGCCAACCACAGAATTTCAACCGAAGGTTCCCCCGAAGAGATTAGCGAAAAAATACTCCTAAAGACTGAACACTTGGACAAAGAAATATGGATAAAAAGTCGACGGCAAGATTATCCATGCGTTCTGCGCGCCGACAATGCCGACTGGATAGGTCCCTATTTAAGTCGTCGTATAGCTTCAAAACGCGTACTCCTGCTCAGTGATCACTTGGTTGGTCCAAAACATGGCGACAAGCTTTTTAATCAACTGCGCCACGAAGGTTTTCAAGTTGCCAAGATCTACGTGCCCAACACAGAACAGGCGAAATCCCTTGAACAAGTTTCAAAGCTCTATCAAACATGTCTTGAACACAATTTAAAACGTGATTCAGCCATTATTGCGCTCGGGGGCGGAATGATTGGTGATCTTGGAGGTTTTTTGGCGGCCACATATATGCGTGGAATACCTCTTTATCTCATTCCAACAACAACATTGGCCGCCGTTGACGCCTCGATAGGGGCTAAAAACGCCTTGAATTTAGGCCACACCAAAAATGTCATTGGCTCTTACTACCCACCACAAGAAGTCTTGATCGCAAGCGGCTTACTGGCCACACAAGAAGGACAACAACATCTTTGGGGCTTCGTTGAGGCGCTGAAGACAGCCGTAACGCTTGATAATCATTGCTATTTTTATTATAAAAACCACATTAAACCACTCCAGGAAATGGCGCCAAAGATCTTTATGCATGCCATTGCCAGAAGTATTGCACTCAAGAAATCACTTGTAGAAGTCGATGAATATGATGTCGGCAACCGTATGATACTTAACTTTGGACATACCATTGGTCATGCTCTGGAAAGTGGCCAAAATTTTGCGATCGCACATGGAAAAGCGGTAGGCTTAGGCATGCTGGCAGAAAGTACATTCAGTGAGCACATGGGTTGGTCATCAGGAATCAATGAGGAGCTGGAACCTCTTCTGCGAGAATTGGCCATAGAAACGAAATGGCGGGAGCAAGCCATCGATTTATCGGCCCTAAGGCATGACAAAAAATACCGAGAAAACCGCATTGAATTGCCTATTATTAAACGTCTTGGAACTTGTGAAATGATGAACGTGGAATTCTATGAATTAGAGAAGTTTTTAAATGCACATTAAAACACACCTGATAAGATCTTTGCTGATTTGTTCACCATTCTTAACCTCCTGTATGGCAGAAGAGATTGGCACAGCCTTGGAAATTACCAATATAACTGCACCCGATACCGCGACATGTGAGGCCGGTACAGCCCCTATCAGTATTGGAACCTACGATCCTGTTGGGATCTTAGATCGAAGCACGCCTGATGGTTATATCGTTGGCTTGAATATCAAGAACGGATTACGTGAGACGGATGCGGATCAAGTGAGTACATCTCATGGCTGGGGGAATGTGCGCGCTGGCGCAAACAATCTTCAAATTGTTGGCTTCGATGTATGCTTTTACCGAGCTGATGATATTTCCATAGCAAGTTTTGGCAGCCATACCGATGGAAAGCCCATCGATTGTGCCATTCTCCCTACAGACCAGCGAGAATTTATCCCTACATCTTTGTCGATTGCCCCTACGGAGATCGGCCTCACTAAAATAAAAGTACTCAGTCCCACACATTTACAAGCTGTGGAAATATTCGGACCTCAATTTAAAGCCGAAGATATACCCCTGCAGGGAGAAACCATTACGGATACAAATTTTGACACCGATACTTCAGATCCAACCGATAAAGTGTACAGTTTTGGACCTGAATCATTTTCACCAGACACACGAAACGAAGCTTGGGGGAATTTTCCTGCCTCACAAAAGACCACTTTAATCATACAAATGCGCGCCAATGGCAAAAGACAAACAGGCGAGGTTGTACAAAGCAATTGGTACAGCGCCCCTGTTGAATTATGCATTGGTTGTGCAGCATCTCTCTGCGGGGATTTACAAAGTGTCGTTTGCTCTGGCGATTACTGCTCTGACGGCAGTGGCTGTCCGCAATCGGGCACTTGTGCCAGTAACGGTGCAACCTGTACACCGATGGTCACCGCTTTTGCGGGAGCCATCGCCTCTGGCGCAACAATTTGCGCACCTGCCCAACAGCAAATCTCTTTAACCTGTGAAGAGGTCAGTTTTTGCCCTTAGATTTTAGTTCGTGTATTCATCACCTTAGCGCTTGACAGATCATGCGTAAGCGCCTACCCACAAAGCGTGAGTATTTCCTGGGACACACCGACGATGGCTGAGCTTTTTATTCAGCAAGGCCAACCCGATCGCGCCGCGGCCATATACAGAAAACTTCAAAAAAACGACCCGGCAAATACCTCCCTTGGGGAACGACTCCTGGCCATTGAATCTCTTATGGCCGAACAACACCCTCAGCGACCAATCGACAAAACCCTACAGCGCTTTGTTGAAGGCCTTGCCGATGCTCTCAGCGCCACCATTTTAGACAGCGATGGCGTGGTTTTGGGGCAATACCAAATGGGCTCTGCTCACCTTGGCGTGGAAGGTATTATAGCCCACTATCGACAAGCCTTTGGGCATATTCAACGTGCCTGGGAAGAAGAGCCACAAACGGGCCAACTCAATGAGTTAATTATTTCAACGTCTTTGATTACCTGCATCTTAAAACCACTTAACCAGCATTGCTTTCTGGCCCTTCTTTTGGAGCCCAAAGGCCTTAGTGGTCGTGCACGATACATGCTGCGATACTATGAAGAGACGTTAAAAGAACAATTGGTCGAATTGGAAAAATAAATGCACCCCGCACAACAGCATCGACAGCTCGCTCTAATACACGGACCAAATTTAAATTTACTGGGCAAACGTGAAACGTCAATCTATGGGCAGATCACACTTGAGCAAATCAACCGTCGCTTAACAAAGCGGGCACAAGAACTAGATCTTGAGCTCCATATTATACAAACAAATCATGAAGGTGAATTAATTGATTTTCTCCAGGAAAATTACACCAAGCTTGATGCTCTTATAATCAACCCTGCCGGATTCGGTCACACCTCAATTGCCTTGCGGGATACCCTCTTGGCGATTGAAGTGCCATTTGTAGAAATTCATTTAACGAATATTTATGGACGAGAAGATTTTCGCCGACAAACACTTTTACAAGATCTGGCGATTGCTGTGATTGCCGGATGTGGGGCAAATGGATATTTTTTTGCTCTCGAAAATATTGTCTCAGCATTACATCTCGAACCGAAAGAGCAAAAAACTTCCCTATCGACTGAAATTTAGCCTTATGCTAAAAGTAACTAAGGAGAAGCCATATGTATACAACACAGGACTTTCGAACGGGTCTCAAAATTGAGTATGAAGGTGAGCCCTATACAATCGTTGAATTTCAACACGTAAAACCTGGCAAAGGTGGGGCCTTTGTCCGCACAAAAATTAAAAATCTTATCACCGGTCGTGTTTTAGATCCTACATTTAAATCGGGAGATAAAGTTGGTAAGCCAGATATGCAAGAAAATGAAATGCAGTTTCTTTATCAGGCCGACGACATGTACACCTTCATGGACACAAACAACTATGAGCAGGTCATGATTTCTCGCGAAGATCTAGGCGACACGGCCAAATGGCTACAAGAGAACTGTGTTTGCGATGTGCTTTTTTGGAATAATCGCTCCGTTGGTGTTTCACTCCCCAATTTTGTCGTTCTTAAGATCGTCAATTGCGAGCCTGGAGTCCGTGGTGACACAGCGCAAGGCGCAACAAAGCCGGCAGAGCTTGACTCTGGCGCAACCGTTCAAGTTCCTCTCTTTGTGAATGAAGGAGAAAGTATAAAAATAGACACACGCACAGGCTCTTACGTCGAACGGGTTTCGTAAATAACGGATTCGCAAAAAAAGTGAGTACACATAGAGATAAATTGAGATCTTCTGCCCAGCGCAATTTGCAGCGTGGGCAGATAGAAAAAGCGATCAAGGACTATACCCGTATCGTTGAAGATGATCCCAACGATATTCGCACCCTCCTTAAAATTGGCGATCTTCACACGCGCTGTGGTAACTTCACTGAGGCAACAAGTGCTTATAATAAAGTTGCCAGCCACTATGAAGATGATGGTTTTCACCTCAAAGCTGTTGCCGTCTATAAGCAAGTTCTTAAAATTGACAACTCCCTACGAGAGATACACTTCAAACTTGCCTCTTTATATATAGAGCTTGGTCTGCTCTCCGATGCTTGTATTCAATATGAGCAGCTTGGGCTCATATATGAGTCTGATCAGGATTATGATGAGAGTATAAAATGCCTGGAAAAAATACTGGAATTAGACTCAGCCAATATCCCTGTACGCCTCAAGCTGGCTGAGCTCATGGTCCAAGCCATGCAGGTTGCACACGCAACGGCACACTTTATCAAAGCAGCAAAAAAGCTTAAAAGACAAGGGCGAATTGAAGATGCAAATAAAGTTCTCGAACGCATCTACGATCTTGATCCTGAAAACCTTAATGTTGCACTTGAAAGTGCTGAAATTTATCTCGAGCTTGGTGAAACACGACGCGCACTCGCTAAACTTCAACCCTGTTTTGACAAAAACACCAAAGATATAAGAACCCTGAACCTTATGGGCCAGGCATTTTCAACCCTTAAAGCCACGCGTAAAGCGGCCATGGTCTATGAAGCCCTCGCCCATATACACAGAGATACTGGTGAACGGGCTCAATACATCAGCACCCTTGAAATATTATTGAAATTAAATCCCGAACATGCGCAGGTGAAAGCCGTTCTGGAAAATATCGATCGCTATTGGCCCCAAAGCGCTGAGCTGGCGCCGCATGCCATAGAAACATCACAATCAGGTGAACTCCCGAAAAGTCAAAAAATTAAAACATTAAATGAAGAAATCGCTGTTTTTGAGGAGTATGGGCTCATAGAAAAAGTCACTGAGCACCTAAGAAAAATTATCGACATCGATCCCAAAAATACCAATGCGCGCAATCGCCTGCAAGAACTTGATCCAGAGTCTGTCATTGATATCGCAGCGAATGTAGAGCTGATTGAAGATATTTCCCCTGGCCCCCGTTTAAAAACCGCTCAACTCAAAGCCTTCATTCTGGAAGATGATGGTTTGGCAGACCAAAGCCCTGAAGCCTTAGAGGTCCAGCTGGAAACCAATGATGATGACGGAATCACGATTGAAACTGAGGACAGCATTACAATCGCTTACCAGACTCAAACGAATAATTCCGAAATTCACGATGCACTTAAAGGTCTTGCATTAAATGACACTGATTCAGAATATTTTGTAAGCGAGGTGTTTTCTAAATTTAAACAAGGTGTTGAAAAAGAAGTCTCCAACGAAGATATACAGACACACTATGATCTGGGCATTGCTTATATGGAGATGGGCCTTTTACAAGATGCTATACGCGAATTTTCGTTTTGCCTGGAAAAAGATGAAATGCGAATAAACGGATTACTCATGCAGGGCACATGCTATCGGCAGCTGCAACAATACCAACAATCGATTGAGGTTCTGGAAAAAGCCATCAATGACAAATCACTGAGTGCCGACGAAAAGATGAATTTACATTATGAAAAAGCTTTAACACACGAGCAAGCTGGAGATGTTGCACTGGCCAAACAACATTACGAATTGGTCAGCAAGAAAAATGCCGGATTTAGAGAAACAAAAGCTCGTCTTGAAATACTAGAGACGCTCAATGAAATCTAAACCCACCAAACGTTTATCTTTAAAGAGCGGCACAAACCGAATTGAATCACCTTCATGTAAATAATTTGCACAGAGATTCTTTTGGTTTTTTTCGTTCCTAAGATCAATACCCATCCCATCACGAACAAAAAGCACAGGCCCCTTCCATTTTTTTGCTTTCAATTTACCCTTCTTAACATGGCGCTTAGACTTCTTTTTTTTCGTTTGCCTGACGATCTCCAGAGTAAGCGAAACATGTGGGAAATCACCTTTTTCAACACTTATAATTTTGCCTTGCATGAAATTCTTGGGTTCAGCAGGGGTTTGCACTTTCTGCAGTTTGAGAGATTCTGGCATCGGTTTTGATGCCCTAATAGAACCACCCGCTTCGGGGAAACTTAAAGTTGCCACAGAATCACCAAGTCCAGTCAAACTGGCCAAAGGGTCCGACTCTCCTTGAAGTACCGTAAAAGACAATTGTTCGAAGAGCGCAAGTGCCGGTATTCCGCCCAAAGATAAATATTGGCCATCCCAATCGACCTTAACATGTGATAATCGTTCAGCAATCTTCTCTTTAAGGGCCTCTCCATCGACGCCCTCTTGAAGTTCAAAAACAATTTTATCTTCGACTTGTTTCCAGCTTTTTGCCAAACCTGGCTCCGGCTCGCCCAAACTGTTCAGCACCACCAAAGTGCCAATTTCAAGCTCCGTCGCAGCCGCCCGTAACGGACAGTAAAAAAGCATAGATAACATAAAAACACACGACACAAATTTCTGCATTGACGCTCCCTCAATCCTCTTCAAAAATCTGGATAGAGATTAACCGATAGAATAAAATGTGCAAGTCTGGCCTGGCGATAAAATGAGATGAGAGGCCTAATCGATCTTGCAAGAGCTCCGTGATACGTGGAAGATGAGTAAGAAAATGAAGGCATTTCGGCTCGTTACATTTAGCTTCACGGGGCTTTTGATTATCGTTCTAGGCTTCAGCGGAGCCTTGTATGTCTATTTTGATGATGCCCGCATACAAAAACTCATCACAGAAATCGCACGCAAAGATTTTCACCTCGACTTATCCATGAAGAATTTTAACTTACGTCTGCTTAGGGGCGTCGAAGTCGATGATATCACAATTAAACCGATATCAATGAACGAAGCACATCCCCTCAGCGTTAAAAAAATTGCAGTCCTCTGGTCTCCATGGTCGCTGCTTCAGGGTAAAGTTCTGATAAAACGCATACACATTGAAAATCCTACCCTCAATATTATCAACACAAAACTTGTGCAAAATTTTATATTTACACCCAAACAGATCAAAAAAGAATCCTCCACGCCCAAAACCACAAGCCAAAAAAAGAAAAAAGAAAAAAAAGAGACACCCTTTGTATGGCAACCACCAAATTCCCCAATCAAAATTGAAATACGTGATTTCGCACTTAAAGGGCTTAATGCAAGATACCAAAGTGATGATTACGTATTCACGATACAGGACATCAACCTCAATACACATTTGACTCTGGAAAACACTGATCTGAAGGGTCACATCAATTTTTTAACAGGGCAAACAACATCTAAGCCAAATCTTGTATTTGAAATGCCTCAAAGAAAGTTTGCACTCAAAACGTTACAAAAAGCACATATGCAAGTCGCCATTGAGTCATATCAAAATATTAAAACAGACATACAATACAAGAGCACAAATACAATCCAACATGAAACACTTTCAACCGAAATCCCCATAACGCATGCCTTATTGGCCATAAGTAATATTGAGAAACAACATTTTGAACTTCAAAAACTTTTCTTTAAGGTTGGTGATTTTGCTGAAGCAAATTTAGAACTCAGTCTATTGGACGCCCTTGATAAACCCCGCATCATCATCAAAAATGTGAATGCCGCCATCAAGGGAGAAAGTCTGCAAAAAACTCTTTCCGCCGTTTTCCCCAAGGCCAAAATAAAAGGGAGTGCCCGTTTTGAAATCACTCCAACAACAATTGCGCTTGCCCCTTTAGACACTGCCTTTGAAGAATTAAAACTTAAGATCACGGCTGAGACGAAACAATTAACATGCGCATTTGCCAACTTTGGAGTCAAAAATCATAACCTAATACTTGCGCTGGAGGTCAACAACGGTCAATCCAATCTCGAAAGCATGCAAACCATTGAACTGCTCTCTTTGCCCACAGGCTCAATTGAAAATATTCTTATTTCGACCAAAAATGCGTTTGCATTAAAAGAACTCATTCAAAGCATAAAGACCAGCACCGCCCCTTTTAAATTTGCACTCGACACACTCGTTAAAGCCAATGGCATCAATATCAAACCCCTTAAGATTAAATCTTTTGAACTCACAAATCAAACTCAGATTCCGTTACAATATATATTAACCCCCAACCCACTTTCTCCAATCGAAAGCACAACGAAGCTCCAACTAAAAGGGGTTCGCCTAAGCCCCGTGCGCATCAATACATCAACGACAAATGTTCATCTTAAACTATGGGACAAATCACTCATGAGGGCCGATGTCGCAGTACAGGGCTCACTCTCCCCCATTTTTATGACTTTTGAGGAATCGGTAAGACTCAACTTTTTAAAATATCATTTAGATGTACAAAAAGAAAAGAACACACTCAAAATGACTCGTCTTGATTATAACCTTGCGAATCTTCTAAAGGGCACATCCTCTTTGGATATCAATCAGATTGACTCCGCAACACCACAGATCTCCAATGCCGCATTGCGCATAAAACATTTTAAACTTGCAGAAATTGCCGGTGTTTTGAGCAATGTTCTACCACAAGGCAAGTATGAAGGCACGCTCAGTGGAGAGCTGGACCTTCACATGCGCATGCCCAACTCTTCGGAGCTAAAGACTCTCTTGCTGACAGTTTCAGATGCCTCTGAAGCCAATACGATGCTGCAAAACATCTCGAAATCCCTGGCTCTTCTTTATCACAAACTTGGACTTCAAAGCCGTGGACGATTTAATATTGAAAACCTAAGCTTGGACATTCCTGAAATCATTAAATTAACGCATCTTAATCTGCTTGCCATTACAAGAATTGACCCCACCGGGCTGCAGCTTAAAAGCAATCTTCGGGTTAAAAAAGTCCTTTCGCCAGTAGAATTCAAAAACTTTTCTTCAAGAGTTTCAATAGATCTAAACAAAAAGCAACTCGTCATAGATCCTGTCCTCTCGCTTCATGACTACGTCTTGAGCCCTGACCTCTTGCCTTTAAAAAAGATAAAAACATCAGGGCGAATCAAATACTTGCTTCATGATGAAATCCTTTTTGAAGATTTTTCTCTGCAGGTAGAGCCACTTAACCTCTCTGGCCTGTTTTCTGGAAATATTGAAAACAGCTTGGGTGTATTTCTTGCTGAAAATTTTCAACATGCCGTACAAGACACCCTGCAAAGTCAGCTTAAAGGCCGATTAACAATTGCAAACCAAGTCAATATCCCTCTCCTTAAAAATGACTGGACGTCAAAAGGTGATCTCGGCTTTAAAGGTGAACTGAAATTCAAAAATGGTCTTCTCGCATTGAATGGTGCTTTAAACGCTGAGCATTTTAATTTTAAAATAGACCACATGGCTGTGAATGAGATGAGTGGAAAACTGCCCTATGCCTTTGCCATAAACTTCAAAGCACACCCTCTTTCGATTCCGGTTATTAAAAACATGGGCCTAAGCGAACTGCCTATCGGGCTGCAAACCCCCAAGAAGGCTTTAAAACGTGGTAATACCCAAACCAGTTATTTTTCACGGCATGATTCTTATGTAAACCAATCCGGACTTTTTATCGGTGCGATACAATATGAAAATTACAAAATTAAAAACTTTTTACTGGATGCCTCTTTGAATCAAACATCTCTTAATGCTCATCACTTTGCCATGAATGTTCTTGGCGGGGATATTATAGGTAATGCTGCTTTTCAGCTTAATTCCGATAGGTCCATCGCTGGTATATTTAATACACAAGTTTCAAATATTGATGCGAGCTATTTTCCCGCCTTAGAAATGAAACCCGGCAAAGAATCGGAGCTCAGCGCCAATGTCTACACTGATTTTATCCTCGGCGCCGCAATCAGAGATCTCAATATGGACATGAATATCACTAAAATCGGTAGTAAGACCTTAAATCGGTTTGTGCTCTTACTCGATCCTGAAAAAAAGGATAAACAACTGCAAGCAAATCGAAAAAACTTAAGATGGATTCAAATCGATCAAGTCAACACCTGGATTCGTCGAGAAAATCTCAATATGGATCTCTACTATACAGCATTATTAAGGATTCCATGGACACGCATTGGTTTTCGTCCGATCAACACTGAAATGCTCCGCCGATACCCACTCAGCGAGTTTATGGACATGCATATTCAAGGACCAGAGCTAAAACCTCTACGAAAGGCACTGGGGTGGTAAAAATGAAAGCAAAGCTTCTCATCATAATTCTGATTATAACGAACACAGCCTGTATTACGATTAAAACAGTCAATGTAGGTAAAAAGACAGCGCTAGAACACCAACTTATGGGCAGGTTTGAACCACTCACAAACGAGCAAATAGGTCTTGCTGCCGTTCGTGCTGGAGACGGCTCTATCCCAAACGAAAAAGGTCCCGAATATATAAAAGCTTTAAATGCGCGTAAACGCCAAATCTTTAATGCCGACGATATTGAATATTATAAAGCCAGTCTTTGTTTGGGTGAAGCACTTCTCGCACAACTTGTCTTGCGCGAATGTGAAATGCAAAAAAAAGATGAACACCTGCATTTGCTTGAAAAACTCACCGAAGAGGAAAATGAGGACCGGCAAACTCTGCTTGATTGGCTTATTTTAAACGACCCGGGACTTGACCAAAAAGAAAGGTCTAAAATTCAAAAGATCTACCATGACATGCTCGTCGAGCGCACAAAAGAGCAATCATGGTATCAAAATGAAAAAGGTATTTGGCAGCAAAAATGAAATTACGTTGGCTTTATATATATACCGCTCTGCTCTTTATGCTTTGTAGCTGCAGGGGAGCTGACCAATATTTTTCTGGGGTCAAAACTTATGACTTTATTGATGACCCTCTTTTTGCAAAAATGACTCCTGTCGTTGAAGCCATTGCCGACGATATTTTGCCAGTAACACATCCACGTAAGGGAAATATTTTAATCTACGTTTCCAGCTCTAAAGGGAATATGGACCTTTACAAAAAAGACTTAAAAACAAATAAAACCTGGCAGCTGACCACACATCCAACCGACGACACAGAGCCTTCCTTTTCTCCAGATGGGCAATGGCTGGCGTGGACCTCACAAAAAAATGATGTCAAAGGTGATATTTGGATCATGAAAAGTGATGGCTCTAAGGCACAAAAACTAACCCACAGGCAAATGGCTGAATATGCCCCCATATGGGGACCTCAAGGCAAGTATATTTATTTTGTGGCCCAAGCGAATGCCAGATCTGGACAGCGTATAGAGCGAATAGACTTAAAAACAAAAAAACGTGATGTCATTATAGAACAGGGTTGGGCACCAACTTTGATGCAAAAAAAACCGGTATTAATTTACTTTAAAAAAAGCACCACCCCATTCCCGCAAATTGTTGCACATAATATTCTAACATCCCAAGAAAGAATACTCACCTCCGGAACAACGATTGACCTTTATCCAAGAGTGCTTCCCTATAAAAACAATGAACATCTTGTTTTTAGCCGATATGTTGATGACCATAATGATGACGGCATTGTAAGCAAACAGGACAAAGCGAGTCTCTGGAGCATTCCCTTAACTCAGAAGGTTCTTTCCTTGGAGATATTCCCTACTGCAATCCCGCTTACGCCTGGTGAAAAAGATGCCTTTTTTCCTTGTGCGAATGAATATAGCCTCTTCTTTACACGAAAAGGCCTAAATGGATTTGATATTGTTCGTCTTCCCTTAGGCGGCTTATTAAATCCAAATTTTAGTCTAAAAACACTCCTGCAACGTGTACGGGAAATCGAAAACCCATTACGCCGAAAGTTTATACTGCGTGTCGTTTTGGCACAAAATCCCGATTATGGGCCACGGGCTCATTATGAATTGGCCCGTGAATATGTTGAACGCGAAAAATATATTGACGCAATTGATGAATTACAAAAAGCAAAAACACAAACAAAGAATGAAGTATTCAACGCTATCAATAAACTCGAAATCCTTCGCTTGGGTTACTATGAATTTAAGCGATCTGCTGCGCTGAGCTCTTTGGACCAAGAGCAAAATCGCATTCTGGAATCGATTAAAAAGGTTGCACGCACACACCCAGAACAACAGCAAATTCAGGGACGATACCATAGTATAAAAGCTAAAATACAAGAGGAGCGTGGACGTCTATATGAAGCCACACGCTCCCTCTATCGTGTCGTTAAAGAACCCCAAAGCTTATCGGAAGATAAAGCCAGAGCATGGACCGCCTTAACACAGATCTTCTTGCGCTTAAAAAACACAGAGGCCTTTGAACACGCTGCGATCCAACTCTTAACGACACTTCCGACAGAGCGGTACTACACTTTGAAAGTTGCGAAACTCTGGATCGAACAACTTGAAAAAGACCAAAGCCCTGAGAGCCTTCCCAAACTTGAAACGCTCATTACCAAATACCCGCATATACCTTTATTGACTTTTTTGGCGACAAACGCATTAGCCAGAGCACAAGCAAAAAATAATTTTGACCATCAAGCCATTAATACTTGGCTTGAACTCATTAAATCTCCTGCAAAGGTGACTTCCGTTTATAAAGATGCACTTCTGAGCTTGGCAAAAAAATCGAGGTCATTACAAAGAGATAATGCCGCATTAGATGCCTATGAAAATCTCGCACAAGCCTTTGGGCACGAAAAAGAGACTGTCAGCAAGGCTGAGTTAGGAATCACGGAACTTAGTTTCAAAAGAGCATCCATAGAGGAAAAGAGTGGCAACTACAGTCAAGCCCGCAATCTTTATCTAAGGCTCTTGAGAAATCGATGGAATATTGCCACGGCACACCGGCGCTTCGTTCGTGTAAGTGCAAAACTCGATAAGCTTAAAGAAACAGAGATTTATTATAAGAAACGGCTGGAAAGAAACGAAGGAAATGCTTTCACACATTATGGTTTGGCCCTTGTCTTAACCCACAAGGAGGACACAAATTTCATTGAGCCTGAAAAACATATAAGACTCGCTTTAAAAATAAATCCTCGGCTTGCAGAAGCACATTTAACGTTAGGCTGGATTAGGCTGCAACGTGAACACTCTGACCCCAATAAGAATTGGCTTGAAAAGGCCGATAATAGTTTTGCCACCGCTGAACAACTTATTGAAAAAGAAGCACAACCAGAACTTGCGGCAGCCATTGATTTAAATAAAGGGCATACACTCTATGCGCTTGGCAAAACCGATGAGGCATTTAAGGCCTTTTTAGCGCGAGAGCTAAACCAGACACCATTTTCAAATAAATTAAACGAACTTATTTTTCGAGAATTTTTTGCGCGCGCCTCACTGCGAGAAGAAGAATACGATGTTGGCATTGATATGGCAAAAGCCGCAGTCAGCATCGCAAGAGAGCTCCCTGGGCAGCCTCGTTATGCAACAAATTTAGCACTCGTTGGCGCACTTTTTTTATTAAACAAAGACTTAGAGTCGGCGCTTCAATGGCTCGACAAAGCCGAAGACATCTTTAGGCAACAAGAGCTTTACGCCTACTGTATCCCCCTGCTGCGAGATAAAATATTGATTCACAGACACTTAAACCAATATCCCAAAGCAATTACGGAACTTCGCACCTTATTAACATTTCTCGCAGAAGGCTATGAACCCGCACTTTCACCGGCGGGGGATTCTTCGTGGCTCACCCATGTTGTTGAAATTGAGGTTGATCCTGAAAATATAAGCCGTGCTATTTATGGATTTAATCTTGATCAAGAAAAGGAAATTGCGAACGCCTTATCAACCCAGGTTTGGCTTAAGCAGGGCGATCTGAACAAAGCCTCTTTTTATAATAAAAAACGCATCGAGATTCTCAATGATGCCCTCGATGGCACACAGGGCCATCGGATTAAAAATGAATTTCTTTTCGCACTCAATGAGAGTGCCCTCGTTCACGTAAAACTTAAACAATTGGACAAAGCATATACTGCCTGGAAAAGAGCTGTTGATTTCGCGTTTAAGCATCAATACTGGGAAAAAGCGATTGTTCTTCTCGAATCACTCAATACGCTTTGGAGTCTTTATCCCGAGATGCGTCAATCAGAAAAACGCATTGCACTCCGGCATGCAGCCCAAGATGCATACGCTCAATTGAGCGAAAAAAAGCCTGAACTTGCCAAAAGATATGCCTCTTTTATTGCCTTAGAGTCTTTGGCCAAAAGCCATAGACCCAAGCATCAGCCTCTTACCAATATTCAAAGTCTTCACCTGCGTTTAACGGATTTAGATCACGTATTAGCGGATAGAGAAAATGCTTTAAATTATGCCGCCCTAAGCGGTGATCCACACTTGAAGAATATCGCCGAATTCTTGTCTCAGGATGGGGAAGAGATCAATCAAGAAAATCAAACATGGATGCAACTCGTTGATTATTTTGTCGCCCAACAAGAAATTCGCCCCGCTGAGAATATCGACTGGACGCTCATCGATCGTGCGCTTGCAAAACATGAAGAGACTGGGACGCCTGCCCATCACCACATTGAAGAGCGTATTTTACTCAAATACGGCATTGAGAGACTCATAGAGCAAAAACACATTGAGCAGGCCTTTCTGCTTGCGGAAAAAGCGCAGCTTAAAGACCTCGCTTTGATTGCACTGAGTGAAGGGAGGATGTCACCACGACGCGCCAGCGACACCTCCTTTGCTGCAAAGCTCGAACAGGCCATCAAGGGAATTCCGAATACGCCCAAGGAAATCCAAAAAAGTCTTAAGAGCAGCGAGCTTTTCATCAAATTTTTTGTAGATACAGAAACGTTACATTGGGTAAAAATATCCTCAAATGACATTAAGCACATTAAACAAAAAATTAGTGCGAATCATTTAGACACTCTTTTGGCTGCTGATCTCAAGCAACAAACAGACTCCTCCGGCAACACAACAGTTTACCTTGATAGGCTTCATCTTCCCCAGAAAGTCTACGCCAGAATTGAGAGCGTATTAAACACAATCTCTCCGCAACCCATCTATGCTGATGTACTTTCTGCGACCTATTATTTAGTAAGCAAAGAGCTCAACTATATCAATTCCTCTGGGCATCTTAAAATTGGTGGGCCCAAAACGTCACTTAATCTATTCCATGTAAATGGAACAAAGCTTGACGAAAACTGGCTCAAATATTTGCCCGAAAATCTTCGGCTCTTTGAAATAGATCTCCCCACCATTGTTTCTCATGGCTCCAATCTCTCCGGTTCATTTGCAACAATCAATTTTCAATCACAAAAAACAGCGCGGCAGCTTGGGCTCTACGAAATATCAAAAAACAATATTCGCTCTGCGTTAGCCCTCCTCACACTCACAAAACCAACCCAAGAAGTTAAAAAAGCTTTGGCCTTAAGTTTTCTTTTGGCTGGCACGCCGAGTGTCGTGATTGCAAACAATGCAAGTGATGCATTAAGAACAGCTTTTGCCACACCGAAAAAAGATCAAAACTTTGGCGAGATCATCCATGAGCATCTTAAATCGCAGCCAAATACCAGACTCTCAATACTTGGAACTCCGGGGATCAGTAAAAATGAAGAAGTTGATTTTGCCCAAAAACACTTTTTAACACTTGCCAGAAACGCAACACGCGACTTTAAACGTGCACAGAAGAAACAAAGTCACGCCGGATGGAAAAAAGCCAAAGATTCCTTTTACACACTTATTAATACAATTGACTTCTTACTCCAACCCCATTCCCTTGAAGCTTTGAAAAACTCCCAAGATCCACTTGGCAAAAGGCTCCCCGCAATCCTACCTAAACTGAGTCGAGATAACCGCAAATATTTATCTGAAATCCACCTTCTTCTAAAAGAATATGAGCAATCCATTGCCCTCCAGGAAAGCGTTATTCAGGCCTTTAAGAATGTTGGCGATACAAAAGAAGCCACCACACAAATGCTCTCTTTGGGGCGAATACATTTACACACCGGAAAACTTAAAAAAGCAATTACAACATTTACCCGATGCGTACAAAGCGCTCTGCCTCTTGAATTGACACTGCTGGCAGGAAAGTGTCTTACTTTTTTAGGCACCGCCCAGCGACGACTCTTCCTCTACAAAGAAGCTGAGCAAGCATATCACCAAGCCTTGGCCGTCTATGGAGAGACTGAACCCAAAGAACAAATTAAAATCAAGCGTCTTCTTGGGCTGGTCTACGAAAGTGGGTTCAGTCAATATCAAGAAGCAATCATATATTTTAATGATGCCCTGCTCTTAGCAAAACAACATCACGCCCAAAACCAGCACCTCACACTCTTACTCGATATTGCCCGTGTGCATCGCCAAAAGGGCAGCTACTCGAAAGCTTTCGATTACCTCAATGAAATTCAGCAAAAAGATGAAAAAATTTCAACAAAATACCTTGTTGAGGCTGATCTTGAAGCGGCAAAAAATTACTGGTACCAAGGAAATTATCGGCTTGCACAAGATTTTCAACAAAAAGCTCTCGAAAACGCCAGAAGAAACTCTAACAGCTTTTTGAAAATTCAGGCCCTAAGTCTCGGAGGCCTTATTGCACTAAATCAAGGTGAGCTTATCAATGCTGAACAACGTATTAAATCGGCGTTATCTCTATCACGAAATACACATCGCCTAAATGAAGAAGCTGTACAACTGAATAACCTTGGCATTGTCTATCGACAAAAAGGTGAACTTATAAATGCTGAAAATGCCTTTGCCAAAGCCTTAAGCATAGACAAAAAACTTGGCAGCCCTGAAGGTAAAGCCTACGACCTCCGTAACCTTGGCATTAACTTTTTTCTTCGTGGAGATATCGAGCTCGCACAAAGAACACTTGAAGATGCACTACAACTGAGCCGGGAGATTGGAAACAATTATAACGAAGTCCAGACCCTTGTCGCCCTGGGTAGGCTTATGGAAAAAAAATCACCTCTTAAAGGCCTGGCGCTTTATCAAGAAGCTACAGAAAAAGCACTTCTTCTTAATATCCCTGAAGCCGGTTGGCTCTCATATTTTGGGCAAGGCCGCATCCAGCAAAAGCTGGGCAAACTCGATATTGCAAAAGGACTCTACTCTAAAGCAATCAAAATTGCACAAACGCTTACCAGGCGTGGTGATGTCGGTTCCGGACAACTTGGTCGTGATGACTTATATGCGCAAAGTATAAAACTGGCCATCACTCTTAAAGATCACAGCTATGCATTTAAAATCATGGAGCTCGCACGCTTGCAAGAACACTTCGACATCATCAAAGGACTCTCTGCAGAGCAGCTTAAAGGGCGGCGCTTGCGTTTACTAGGGCGCGCGCTAAAAGCAAACGAGCAGCAACAAATGACAAAAGCCTTGCAAAACCTTGCCCAGACCTCCCCCATCCTCTCTCAAGCCATTCTAAAAAATCCTGTTGAATTTGATGACTTCAAAAAAAATCTCGATGAAAAGACATTAGCGATTTCATATTTTATGGGTAACAAGAACTTATATGTTTTGACTTTTGATAAAGCTCAATCTTTGATGCGAACAAAATCAATAGACAAAAAAGACTTCCAAAAAAATCTGCTTAAGCTCAGAAATAAACTCAATGCTTTTGCGCCTGTCAATGAAGACCTCCATTGGCTCAGCGAACATCTTTTGCTTCCTGATGTGGCACAGTGGGCAAACAAAGAACGTTTAATTGTGCTCCCACAGGGCGATTTGGCTTTAATCCCATTTAGTGCCCTTATGATAAATGGCAAAGCCATGATGGATTACTGGATGATCAGTCATGCCCCACATGCCACTTTTTTAAATACTCTTCTTGGCAAAAAAACGACAACACAAAAAGTTAAAAGGGTTAGAGCGCTGGCCGCAGATGAAAGCATTCCGTTTGCGAAACTCGAAGCTCAAGCTGTGGGTACGAGAATAATAAACCCTGAAAGACTTCAACTGAGGCCCCTTCTTTCTCATAAAGGAACAGACGCCTTGCACATCGCCGCACACTCCAAATCGAAAATTGAAGATCTGCTCGGCCAGGAATTGATCTTGTCATCACAAGACATTGAAAATTCCAGAATAAAAATAACCTCAATTCTAAACGCAAAAAAGTCTCCCTCACTTGTGACACTTAGCGCATGCAATACCGCATCTTCCTTTTATTCTTCTGAAAAACATCTGAGTCTCAAAGATGCCTTTTTCATCGCAGGGGCCAGAACAGTCATCGGCACACTAAGCCGCGTTTCCGATTTAAGCACAGCTATTTTTATGAAACAATTTTATCGTCAAGCGAAGCAAGATCGCGTTGAAAAAGCTTTCCATCAGGCAAAACATTATATCAGGGAAAGATATCCACACCCTTCTTATTGGGCCTCAATGGTGATTTCGGGAGACTATCGATAAATTTTATTCGGGATTGTTTTGAACTGCCATACATATTTTATGGTTTAAACGTTGATTCGCCTCAAAAACCATTTGTCTTGCTTCTGCCCTGCTAAATCGATGCTTAGGGGTAGGCGCAATAAAAGGTTCTAAGGGCACCTGAATACTTTCAGAAACAAAAATGGTCCCCGCAAGAGACAAGACAATGCCACTTAAAGCCATGGATAGGCTCATTGTCGATGAAACTTGATCCTGCCCATAAAGAACCCAGCCCATACTGGAAATCGCTGTGCCTAAAGCTCCGGTGAGCATGCCAAAAAAGACCTCACGTCCCCTGAGCATCATATCTTTTCTTACTTTTTCATGAGCCAGATCCTGCCCTGCAAAATTTGTTAACTGGATATCAGAAATGGGTGTGCCGTCATAAAGAATCTGCCATGTATCAGAAAGGCGAAAATCACGCTCTTCTATCACATCAATTGTAAATTGCGGAAGTCGCTTTGCTTCTGGGCAATACAAAGGTTTAGACTGCACGTTGTTTGTTTGCAAAAAGAAAACAAAAGCCCCAATAAAAAGTAGAAAATCGCGCATGTGGTATTACTTGGTCATCCAATTTGTTTGCGTTTGCTCCAGCGCACGGCTAACGCGCTCCAGCGCCACAGACCTCTCCAACCGGTCACTGGGGTGAAACTCACCAAAAGCTTTACGAAAAAATAATTCCGTATCAACTTTAAGATCTTTTGCACTTTGCTGGCCTAAATCGCTTAAGCACACACAGACTGTTCTTTTATCCTTAAACCCTGTTGCCTTAGAGAGAAGACCCTTGCGCTCGAGCAAAGTGACATTGCGGGTCATCGTACTGATCGCCACACCTTGATCTTCTGCCAAGTCTCCCATGCGAACATCACTGGCATTCTGCTGGTCTAAAAGGCACATCAGTAAACGATACTGAGGAACGGAAAATTCGTGTTTTCCTGCCACGTGTCTCTCGATACGAAGAATCGCCGAGGAGAGACGTTGTACAGAGCGGGCTAATCTATTTTCTTGCATACTCAGATTCTCCTCGTTTGATCAATCAAAAGCGCTAATGCCAGTAAGCGCCCTGCCGAGAGCCAAGGTGTGAATTTCATGAGTGCCCTCATATGTATAAACACTCTCCAGGTTCATCATGTGTCGCATGACAGGATATGCATCGGTTATTCCAATACCCCCAAGCATAGATCGCGCATCTGAAGCAATTTTTCGAGCAGCAGCAACATTGTGCCTTTTTAACATACTCACTTGAATTGGACTCAGAGCTTGCGCATCCTTTAAACGGCCATAATGCAAGGTAAGCAATTGCATATTGACGAGCTGCGTTGCCATTTCAGCTAAATATGACTGGTAAAGCTGGAAAGAGGCTATCGGCTGATTAAACTGAATGCGCTCCAGGCCATAATCCAAAACCGTTTGATAACAATCCATGGCCGCCCCCGTCACACCCCAGCCAATGCCATAACGGGCTTGCGTCAAACAGCTTAAAGGGCTTTTTAAACCACCAGAAGCCGCAAGCATGTTGGCTGCGGGCACACGGCATTCATTGAGATGAATCTCACCTGTCGGCGAAGCACGTAAGGAAAACTTGCCTTCGATGTCCGGAGTCGTAAAACCGTTAAAATCGCGCTCGACGATGAAACCACGAATAATATTGTCTTCATCAACACACTTTGCCCAGATGATCGCAATATCGGCTATGGGTGAACTTGTAATCCATGCTTTAACACCATCAAGAACATAAGAATCACCATCTTTTTTTGCTGTCGTCTTCATGGCCCCAGGATCAGATCCAGCCATGGGTTCAGTCAAACCAAAGCAGCCCACAAACTCACCCTTTGCAAGTTTGGGTAAATATTTTTGACGCTGTTCTTCATCGCCAAAAGTCAAAATTGGGTACATCACCAATGCGCCCTGTACACTGACCAACGAACGAAGTCCCGAATCGCCCCGCTCAAGCTCCTGCATCACCAATCCATAACTGACATTATTCATCCCAGCACAATCATAGCCCTCAATGTTGGCGCCAAAGACACCCAGCTCGGCAATCTCCGGTATAATTTCAACAGGGAATATTCCATCGCGATGCGCTTGGTTTAAAAGGGGTCTATAACGCTCTTTTATCCAGGACCGTATCGTATCACGTGCCAATTTTTCATCTTCTGACAAAAGATGTTCTATCGCCAGAATATCATCTAAGGGTATTTGCGCAGACATGTGCCCTCCCAGAATAACCGCCTAGCATATTATACCTGTCACACCAAGGGGGTTAAAATCTTTTTAGAAAAACAGCAAATTTAGATCACCAAGTTGACTTTGCCACAGGCCTTGGCTAATCCTGAAAAATAATACCCACGGAATAAAAAGGGGTCAATTTTGGCAAAAGCGAAAAAAGCAAAAAAGAAAGCAAAAAAGAAAGCAAGCAAAACAAAGAAAAGCAAACAGCCTTCTTTGTTTGAAGCTCCTCCTAAAAAACCGGCTGCGAAAAAGAGCAGCGCAAAAACGACAGAGAACCCCAAAAAGACCTCAAAGGCCTCAAAGGCCTCAAAGCGATCAAAAGTCTCCGCTGAAGAACTTAGCACACAACATAGAGATATTTCCGTCAGTGAATTTTTCACCAAAAATCGCCATCTTTTAGGTTTCGACAACGCTTCACGGGCACTGCTGACTTCGGTGAAAGAAGCTGTTGATAATGCCCTGGATGCTTGTGAAGAAGCCGGAATTTTACCCGCTATAGACATCAGACTCGAGCAAATAAGCGACACACGTTATGCCATGGAAGTAGAAGATAACGGGCCTGGTATTATTAAACAACAAATCCCGAAAGTCTTTGGTAAACTGCTTTATGGTTCAAAATTTCACCGACTGCGACAGTCGCGTGGTCAACAAGGGATTGGTATTTCTGCTGCAGGCATGTACGGTCAATTGACAACTGGAAAACCCGTCGTCGTCACATCCAAAATAAGTAAGCGTTCACAAGCGCACCATTATCATCTAACCATTGACACCAAAAAGAATAAGCCTCTGATTGTGCACGATGCGATTGATAACTCAGAACACTGGATGGAAAAGTCCTCCGGAACCTCTGTGCGCATTGAAATGGAGGCCACCTACAAAGGCGGAAAACGCTCTGTAGATGAATTCATACAGCAAGTTGCTTTCGCCAACCCGCACGTCCATTTAACATATTGGCGTCCAAACAAAGCCCCTCTTGTATACCCCAAAGTAAGCAGTCAATTGCCGCCTGAATCTAAAGAGATTAAACCACACCCCCACGGCATTGAACTGGGCATGCTCATGCGCATGATGAGCGATAGCGACAGCAGGGCCGTAGGCAGCTTCTTAAAGAAAGAATTCTCACGTGTCACTGAACCAGTCGCTAAACAAATTTGTGAGAATGCCAGTCTCTCCAATAATTTAAGCCTGCGTAAGGTAGGACGAAGCGAAGCTGAAAAACTCTATCGGGCCATTGGCGACACAAAGATTATGGCGCCACCCACAAACTGTCTCGCCCCCATTGGTGAAACGGCGATGCTTGAGGGCTTAAAAGCACTTCTCGTGCAGCAACATTTTGCCAATATTGAAGCTAAAACCCGAAGGCAGCAGGAATCCTCTGAAGATAAAGTCGATCAAAATGAGCAGCTTGAAAAAATGGAAAGCCAGGTGACTGATGCCTTGGCGGCCATCTCTACCGAAAGATTGGATGATGATGAAAGCGAAAAAAGCAACGAGCCGATTAAGGCCGGGATCATCGATGTTTTTGGGCACCCGTGTTTTATCACCGCTGTAAGCAGAAACCCGAAAGTCTACCGCGGCAATCCTTTTCAAATTGAAGCTGCGTTAGCCTATGGCGGAGAACTTGATGGTGAAAGCCTCGCATCGGTTCACCGCTTCGCAAATCGTGTTCCTCTACTCTACCAACAAGGTGCCTGCGCTCTGACTCAAGCTGTCAATAGAACGAATTGGAAAAGCTATAACGTACAACAATCCAGAGGAGCATTGCCAAGTGGCCCCATGATTATATTAATCCATATCGCCAGCGTATGGGTGCCCTTTACCTCTGAAGCCAAAGAAGCTGTTGCACATTATGATGAAATTATTACGGAATTAAAATTTGCCTTGCAAGAATGTGGACGACGCTTAGGGCGTTATATCAGTAGAAAAAGACGTATTGCCGATGCTGTAAAAAAACAGCGTTATATTGAAAAATATATTCCGCATATAGGCATCGCTCTTCAGGATATCCTCGCGCTCAGCGATAAAAAACGGGACAATACCGTCGATAAATTAACAGGTATTTTGGAACGTTCGCGCAAATTATAAAAGGAAAACACCATGGCAAAAAGAAGACCATCCAAAGCACAAGAAAAGAAAGATAAGCACACCAATAAGGCTATCGATGGTGTGGCCTCAATGATCTACAAATCGATTCAATCCAATAAAAAACCGGACCTATCGCTGCCTGTGCGCTCACTCTCAAATGTGAAGTACGATAAGAAAAAGGGCTATTTTGAGATCGGTAAAAACACGAAGGTACGAACATTAACGGTCAACACCGTTAAAACTTTTGCGCAAAGTCTTAAAATGATGGCCCTATCCAAAGAACTTATTGAGCAAAATGACTTTGCCACAAAACGAGATGCCTACTACCAATCCAAAAACTGGCGAGAAGCAAAATTTGACGAGCAAGTCGAATCCGATACCGTGATGGATGATATTGAAGCTCTTTTTGCTTCACAAAACCTGACACGCGAAGAATTACGTTTTGTGCCTCAAGAACATGGCGGGGCTGTCGCCGGCGACCTCATTGTTGTCGACCAAGATTTGGATACAGGAGAAACGATTGAAATCGATTGTACTAAATTTGGCTCCGGGGCGTACTCTGTGCCTTCATGGGTAGAGCACTTACAATTTAAAACAAAAGCCAAATTTATCCTGGCCATTGAAACACACGGTATGTTTCAGCGACTGCAAAGCCACAATTTCTGGCGCAAATCGAAATCGATTCTTGTTTCTATGAGTGGCGTTCCCTCGCGTGCTTGTCGACGTTTTATTCGACGATTGTCTGAAGAGTGCAAAATCCCCGTATACGCATTCACTGACTGTGACCCTTATGGAATATCAAATATATACCGTACACTTAAGGTCGGATCTGGAAATGCCGCCCATATCAATCGCTTTTTTTGTGTCCCTAATGCAAAATATTTGGGGCTCACACCACAAGACATTATTGATTGGAAACTTAAAGATGCTACCCATAAACTTTCTGATATCGATATTAAAAGAGCCAAAGATGCCCTCAAGAACGATCCCTTTTTTCAAAGCCATAAAATCTGGACCAAGGCTCTCGAGCAAATGATTAAAATGGGCGTCAGGGCCGAGCAACAAGCCTTATCAAAGCATGGGCTCAATTTTGTCATCGAAGAATATCTGCCGCAAAAGCTTAAAAATACGAAATTATTTTTACCCTAAAAATGCCATTATCTAGCAACCCAAGGGCTTGCGAAACGATAACCCTCACACAAGAACAACGATTCTAAAGAATTCCCCAAAAGTATGATGAGAAACATGAAACGCGTTTGGCGTTGAGGGCCGAAGTCTATGGAATTAAAGGAGAAATGCCCCATGGTAAAGCTGATTGACATGAGCAATGCCGGTAAAACATTTACCGGAAAAATATTCTGGGACATGCTTCGACCGGGTGTTCGCTTAGCGGTCTTGGGACCCGAAGGCTGTCTCACATCAGTCATTAAGACAATCTTTCCTGGAGAAAAAGAGGGCTCCTATTGCATTAAAACACGCAATACGACCTATCTCCTTGAGTCTACACAAGGTCAGGCCATGCCGTGGCAGGCCGCTTTGTGTTCAAGTCCCTGAAAGGACCCTTCCCATGCAAAGCTATATAAAAATAAGCTGCACAGCGTTTATGGTTTTCTTAAGCGCTTGTGCCAGTGATTTGTTAAACCCTAATAATGATGATTTGACGCCACAAGAGGAACTTGAGCCCTTAACGGTGCTCGAGCTCTGTACGATCTATTTGTCACAAAACGACAATTCAAATCTATGCATCGCCGGCCATGTCGGCACAGGGCTCGACTATAGCGATGAAGATCTTGCACAGCGATGTCGCCCTGGTGCCGAAGCGAGAATATGGGCGGAAGATCTTTACGATTCCATGACACAAGAACGGGTGCGCATTGACCTAAGCATGGCCCGAAACTGCCTAGACTCATCCAGAGAACTTAGACAAACAACAGCCGGTCGCGTGTTGGCCAAAAGCAGCGAGTGGAATCTTTTGAAGCTCAACGCATGCGAACGGTTTTATCAAGCAGGGCAAAACGAAGGCGACGTTTGCCGTTTTGACTGGGATTGTCCCAACGAAACCAGCTGTGCGAGTGCCGCACCCTGGACAGTTGACGGCGCGCGATGTCTGCGCCCGGCACAACTTGGTGCCGCATGCTCCTCCTATCGTGGCTGTGATACTGGGCTCGGTTGCGAAGAAGGACTTTGTGTCGCCCTTTTGGCGGACGGAGAGGCCTGTGACCCTTATAATTTTGGTTCGGATTGCACCTCTGGCTACTGCGACGAAACAACCTCAAAGTGCTCTCAACCTGAGGCTGCGCCAGAATATAAAAGTGAAGGCGAAGAATGTCTTGATGCCACCGAATGTAATTCCGATCAATGTATGATCTGTAAACCGGCCAATATTGGCGCGATTTCGACCTGTCAATCGGTTGGTGGAGAAGATGATTATTGTCGCGCGCACGACGATTGTGCTGGTGACCTGGGCTGTACCAACTTCAAATGCACCAGCCTTGAAGAAGACCAACCTTGCGGTCCAAATCACGGCATGTGCAAAGAAGAATACAGCTGTATTCCCGAAATATTATGTTACAATTTCGATGGCGATCAAGCCAATTGTTCGGCACAAAGTATTTGTCTCTACGATGAGGCAAGCGGCTACTGCGATCCCGTAGAGGGGCGCTGTAGTGTCTTGCCCGAAAGTGGAGCCTGTAAATTTGGCTACGCCTGTGCCGCGACAACATACTGTGAAACAACATCTACCACCTGCCAAGCAAGAGCCCTCGCAGGTGAAAGCTGCGCCAGCGATGGCAGCACCGCACCGCCGTGTGCCGCAGGTAAAACCTGTACTGACAATATCTGCAAAGAAAACTGTGAATATGATGAGGATTGTGCAGAAGGTTCATATTGTGATGAAAATTACTTTTGCCAAAGTCAAAACCTGAATGCCTGCGAGACCAATATGGCTTGTGGCGAAGACAAGTATTGTGATCTGCCAGGGAGTGAGTGTCCCTATTACACCGACCAAACCAGCTGTGCTGGTGACAACACCTGCGCATTTGTCGACGAATACGCCTGTCAACTTGCAACCGATTGCGCTGGTATCGTGTCTGCAGAAGTATGCACTGCCGATACTTCATGCACATGGCTTGCTGATTATAGTGCTTGTCGGCCGGCCTGCTGGGCACATGATGGCAATGAAACCGCATGTGAACAGGCCTCAGGCTGCACCTATTCGGGCAGCTACTGCGATCCGGACTGCTCTACAAATGCTGATGAAGCATCCTGTGCTGCGAGTCCGACATGCGCCTATAAAAATGTGGGCTATTGCCAATCCATTCCAGGAGATTGCCAAGACAAGCTGATCGTTGGCGAAACATGCGCAAGCAGTTCACAATGTCAAAGTGGAGATTGTGCCCAAGCTGAAGATGGGCAAATGCGCTGTGCAGTGGAGCTTAGCGGCTGCAACCGTGATTCCGAATTCTTGAAATTGGCTTTCCTCTATGGCGGATTTTTATTCCTCGGCAGGCGACGACGCAAAAACAAGTGCTTATGAAATCTTTGCTTTAATCTGCTTGATTCGGTAATAATAACATATGCGCTGCATTGTCACAGGCGGAGCTGGATTTATCGGCTCTCATATAAGCGATCGACTCATTCAAGCAGAGCACGAGGTCCTTGTTGTCGATAATTTTTCCAGTGGAAAACAAGAGAATATCAATGCCAAAGCTGACGTTCTCGATGCTGATATTAATGATACCAAATCCCTAAGCACTTTAATTAAATACAAGCCGGAGATCATTTTTCACTTGGCGGCGCAAATAAGCGTTCGCGAATCTGTGGCCGATCCCGTTTTCGATGCGCAAACTAATATCTTAGGTACGGTGCGCTTAGCGCAAATGGCACTTGATTGCGGCACAAAGAAATTTATATTCGCTTCAACCGGGGGCGCTATATACGGTGAACAAAACGCCTTTCCTGCCACTGAAGACCACGCCATTTCTCCTGAAAGCCCCTACGGTCTTTCCAAGTATTGTGCTGAAAATTATTTGAATTATTTACACCGCAAAGAAAAACTGCCTTACATCATCTTACGCTTTGCGAATATTTATGGACCACGGCAAGATCCACATGGTGAAGCTGGCGTTGTTGCTATTTTTTGCCAACGCATGCTTGCCCACGAAAGCCCACGCATCAACGGAGACGGTCTGCAAACAAGAGATTTCGTTTACGTGGGGGATGTTGCACATGCAGCGCTGCTGGCCCTGCAAAGCGATGTGTGCCAAGGGGTTTTTAATATTGGTACAGGAACTGAAACCAACATAAAAACCCTCGCCAACCAAATTAAAACCATCGCCGCTTATCAGGATGAAATTCTTTACGGTCCGCCCCTGCCTGGTGAACAAACACGAAGTGTCATATCACATCATCTTGCCCAGCAAACTTTGGGCTGGACCCCGCAAACCTCCCTGGCACAAGGACTTGAGCACACCCTAAAATGGTTCGCCAAGCACTAAAATAGCCTTTAGCCCAAAGCGACAGTGATTTAAGTTGCTGATTTATTTTAATTTATCATCGTATTGATTCTTCGCAATGAACATATTGACACCAGGCCCCAGCTTACATAACTAGCGACTCTATTATTATCGAACCTATGAATGGAGAATTCTATGCAGCGTTTATTTTCGATGTTAGCCATTTCGTGTCTAACTCTTTTTGTTCTTAATTGCTCTGGCGGCGAAAAAACTGCCAAAAAACCACCTGTAAAAAGTGCCGCAAAGCCTGAAGCCAAAGCCCCCATCAAAGCTGAAGCGCCTGCAGAAGCACCTGCTGAGCCCGCCGGTGAGCCAGGAAACATTAAAGTCACGGTAAACTTTGAAGGTACCGCACCAAAAATGGAAGCGCTTAATCGCAAGCAAGATCCTTTTTGTGCGAAGACCGCAATGAACTCAGAGACTGTTCTTGTGAATGACAACAACACCCTGCGCAATGCTGTTGTAAAGCTTAGCAAAGGTGTTCGGGGTAAGTTTGAGACCCCTAAGGAAGCCGCTGTCCTTGATCAACAAGCCTGTATGTATCGTCCACGTGTTTTAAGCATGATGGCGGGGCAAACACTGCAAATCAAAAACAGTGACACCACCTTGCACAACGTACACACCTATCAGGGCGAAGCGAAGAAAACTGTCTTCAATACAGCCATGCCGCCAAATGCCAAAACATTGGAAAAAACTTTTTCTGATGGCGATGAGGTGATTACATTTCGATGTGATGTCCATCCATGGATGGCTGGATTTGTCTATGTTGCAGATCACCCTTTTCATGGTGTCACAAGCACCGACGGCACTGTGACTTTAAGCAATGTGCCTGCTAAAAAGTATACATTAGAAACTTGGCATGAAAAGTATGGCTTCCAAAAGACAGAAGTTGTCGTTGAAGCCGGCAAAACTGTTGAAGTCAGCATTGGCTACAAAGCTGACCAAGCCTCTTAAACGCATCTCGTTTTAATAAATTAACCCGCACAAAGCTAAAGCCTTGTGCGGGTTTTTTATTGCTCTCTTTAATCCAAAAGAAGTACTTTCGTTTCATCGGCTTTTATCTCAACTTCTCTTGTCCGCACCTGCCCTAAATGATTAACATATTCCACACTGTGTTTCCCCGCCACAACAGGCATTAAAAAAGCTGGAGCACTCTGTGCTTCAGCAGCATCAAATCGAAACGAGCGCCAAGACGGTGTAATCACCGAGAGGAAAGCCTCACCCTGCCCCACTTCGGGCAATGAAAACTGGCTTTGAATACGTGGGCGACTGGACAATGCCAGAAAATGCTTTTCTCGCTCCGCCAAGGTTTCTAAACTTTTCTTTCCGTAAAGATGGCTCAGCGCGCTGTGGATTTCGGGATTAAAAGGGTTCTGGTATCGTGATTTTTCATAAATACGCAATGCCTGCTCATAATTTTGCGCATCCAATGCGATACGACCGGCAAGAATAAGCAAATCTGTTGAATCCTGATGCAATAAAAGCCCTTGCTCAACGATTTTCTCGGCACGCTCATGCATCCCCTGCTTTCGATAAATTTTAGCCAAACGGTAAACCAATGAAGCATAGGATTTGCCACCAAACGCATAAGCCTTTTCATATTCAACCACGGCCGCCTTAAAATGGTTTCGCATCTCCAACATCTCTCCAAGCCTGCTGTACTCATGAACTCGACGCTCAGGCATAGCCTCCAAAGCACTTTCTTCAATGGAATTGTCATCCTGAGATTCAACAAACCGTATAGGCCGTGCAACGGCGCCAGGCTTAATCGTGAATTTTCTTTTTTCTAAATATTTGCGCCATTTGACTTCTAAAGTTTTAATATTAAGTTGCGTGGCCGTTTTCAGCGCATGGTCAACCGATTTTCCCTGACCAACAAAACGTAAAATTTTAGCCATCACACCTCGCCCGTAACGCTTTTCTAAAAACTCCACCACGCTAAACACTTCTGCAAAAGCTAAGGCGGCATCCTTTTGCGTCGGTAGCTTGGCCATTGAGGGATGCATTTGATCAAAAGTGATCCAATCTCTTTTCTCCGTCGCCTCCTTTAAAAGCTTCTCACCAAACGGACTCAAAGCCTCTCCGGCTTGCCCCGACCACAAAGATTCGAAATATTTGGCAATTGCTTCATGTAACCAAATTGGGATCTTGTTTTTTGTCCTTTTAGAAATCACCAAGTGTGTAAATTCATGTGCCAACGTGCTCGCCCAATCATACCCATTAATGGCTGCCAAAGGAGAAATCACCATAAGGCGATGATACTTACAAACCGCAATCGTTCCACTCGCCTCGATCTCTGATACTCTAAGCCCGGTTGCTTCAGCCAGTGCTCTCGTGTTGGGCAAAATCTCTACTGCTATTTTTTCTGATTTTTCTGCAGGCAAAAAATCTAAGGCGCGCCCTATACGTTGATACGCTTTTTCTAAAACATCCTGTGCGTACACCGCCACGATTTCATCTTTATTCAAATAGCGGATTTTGAAGTGCTCTGTTTCCAAAGTCTGAAAAAAAGGCATGTATTTGGCAGGTCCTTCAATCAATCGCCCAAATCCTTCAATCCCCCGAAGACCTTCTTTTTGCGCAGCCCTTAACAAACTCAAGGCTGATAAATGTTCACCGCGGGCATGTTGCACACGCGCAGCCATCACCCAAACCTGAGGCTCGTTTGGGTTTTCCCTCAAAAGTCTTTCTGTTAAGGCGTAAGCGTCTTCAAGCTGCCATTCGTCTAAATATCGAGCTGCTTTTTCAACATCTTCATAAACGCCTGCACTTAAAGAACCCAAACCTGAAAAGAAAAAAAGAAAAAGTATGCTATAAGCAGACCTCATTTAATAAGCTCCTCATAATAATCCTGCACTGCTTTCTCGTAGCGTTTAGGTGCTTTTTGTTTTGCTGCTTCTAAAAGTTTTTGCCTAAATTTTTTCTCACTTAATTCCGTCATACCCTGGGGTATTTCGACCTCTTCATGACGCGCACCTCCACCACCGGATGCAGGACGTCTATCCAAAGGTGACCCAAAATTCATCGGCATGGGCAATCCTCGTTTTTGTTTTCCTGAGCCTTCAAGCGATTGACGCAATTTGGCAAGCTCTGATGCTGCTTCTTGACCGTGCAAAGAAGCTTCGCCTAGCTTTTCAGCCTGCATCGATTTCATCGCATTTTTCATTGCATCTTGTGCAGCCTTAAAACCTGCCTGCTGCTCACCTCCAAAAATAGGGAGTTCTTCTGAAATTTCATGCATCATTTGTTCAAGCTTTGATGCCTCTTGCGCTATCTTGCCTTGTTGCTCTGCAATTCCTTTGACTTGTTTTTTTTCTGATGGTTTTAAATCTGAAGCATCAGGGAAAAGTTTTGCCAGTTTTTTATTAATTTCCTCTATGCCGGTCATGATTGTTGCAACCGATTTTTTTTCTCCATCCAACAATCCCTGTGGATGTCGGTTCAGGCGAACATCCAATAAACGTTCAAAGCTTTCAAAACTTGCTTTCGCTTGAGAACCGATATTTTTTGCTTCAGCAAAATCTCTATTTTCAATCAATACACCTAAATCTAAAATCCGTTGTCGGACCTTCATAAATTGAGAATCTAATTTCATGCGCGCCACCAAATCAACCAAAACATCCATTTCCAATAACACCTCATCAATTTTTTCAAGGAGTTGTTTAATCAACTTATCAAGATCGTCAGCTAAAGCGCGTATTGCTTCGCGTCGTTTCTTATCAAGAAGAGCTGCACCTTCATCCGCCACTTGGTTTTGCATGGCTTCAAGTTCAGCAAAATCGCTTGAGAATTGATTTAATTTCTGGCGAATATCCGCATATCGGTCTTCGCCAAAATCCTCTTCTGCCTGAGCAATAGAATCGACCATATTTTCCACCATATTTGCCAGTTCCTCGAGCTCAGCGGCAGCGGCCTCAAAATCCCCCTGGCTAAGCAATTCCTCGAGCTGCTTTAATTGAAAGTCCATTTCTAAACTGCGCGCAGCCTCTAAATTGCGATATTCCCCCGGTAAGCCTTTACGGATCCCCGACATGCGCTGCAATAGCTCCAGCATTTTCTTGCGAAGATCTTTGATCCGTTGGCTTAACTCGGCACGTATTTGTGGATCTGGTGTCTCACGATATTTATCAATCAACTGACTCAGCTCACGTTGGGCAGACAACAAATCCTGTGCTGTCTCTTTCAGACTTTCAACGCGGCGCAGGGCAAGAAGATCATCGAAATAAATAATATCTTTTTCCAAGGGCAATATTATCGCCGCAGAAAGGTCTTTAACAATAGATTTATATTTCTTTGGATTGCGTTCCAGCAAGCCTATGCCTGAAGTTCTTGCCGCCATAGAGGATTGCAGGCGCTCCGCTATATTTTCGAGTGCCGAGCGCTGCTCATGTACAGTAAGCTTGTCCTTGTTTAACTCCCCCAAAACCACCAAGACCTGTCCCCGTAAGCCACTCAAAACCTGATGCAGTTTTCTCTGTTCGTCTCTGGCTTCAATTGCACTCTTTAATTTTTCAATTTTTAATTGCCCGAGCAACTCTCCGGCAAGTCCATCAACCAATGCATCCAAAAGTTCGTTTTGCGCTTTTAAAAGAGCCTCGTGTTGATCGCGGGCACTAAAGAGTTTGATGTTTTTTGCGGCGGACACGGATTTTTTAGGACCGCTGATAACGTCATTATCCGTTACTTCCAGATAAATTGTTGCTTCATTTTCTTTTCCTAATCCCAATTCTGTTGCTGACAACTTATATTTTCCTTTAAATATTGCCTCCATCGTCCTGGGTTTATCGATAATAATGCGGTTGGCCTCCCGCCCATCTTTATGATCAATCACCAGTGCAACCTCGGTCACCGCAAAATCATCTTTTGCCTCCCATTTTATGCGGACAGATTCGTCATCCTTTAACTCAATATCTTTCATGGGTGCCTGCATCGTAATTGAAGGATATGCATCTGGGACGACATGAATACGGTGATTTTTTCCTTCAACCACACGCTCACCCTCATCGTTGATCATCACGAAGTTATAGTGACCATCGTAAAGGAGTGAGAATGAAACGCGAAAGCCCCGCTCATCTAAAACAAGTGCCGGTATGTCCCTGCTTTGAGAAGCGCCCGCATCCCAAAAACGCACCAAGGCCCCCTTAATTGGAAATTGGCTGAGCCCTTCTAACTCGACCTCTGTCGCATGTAATGCCTGCAAATTACCATCGCTGCCCGAGACTCTTCTTGGACTCAAATGCGTATAAGCTGGAAATTTATAAAGCACCTGTAAATTACCTGTAATCGGATTTGAGCTGACTTCCTCATTTTCACCTGGGAAAATAATTCTTTGCAAATTGTGACCAACATGCTCGGCAAACAAACCGATCAACGCACATAAAGCCAAAGATGCGACCATAAAAATTGTACCGCTTCGCAATTCATGGGCACGCCGTGCAGAAAGTCTTTGTTTAAAGTCTATTGGTCCAAGCTTATCAGCTGTGGTTTTGAAATGTTTCTCAACCAGATTTTTTGACAGCGGCGCCTCTGCGCTCTCCAGTTGGGCTTCAAAATCAACGGCTGAGCGCAAAGCAGTACCCATCTCAGGGGCCAAATGTTCAGCCAAATGCGCTGCACGCATCAGCGACTTCGTGGGCAATAAAAATCGCCACCAAGCCCAAATGCCCACCACAAAGAAACCACAAAAAAACAAGAGCAGCCACAACCACACAAATATTCGTGATTGCCAATGCGCACCCAAAAGTACGCCCGACACAGCCAAAGATAAAATTCCGCAAGCCACATAAGCGATCATCTGAAGCCGCAACCGACGATGGATCGCCTGCACTTCCTTTAAGGCCTTCGCCACCTCATGCCACGCATTCATATCTTATCTTTGACCCCTTTAAATTCCTTTTGCAATTCTCTGTATAACTGATACATAGAATCACGCTTTTTCTCGCATAAAAGTCGATTTTAGAGGATATTTTCTCATGTCAGCACAATTTCCTAAAGAAGTTCAAGGTTTTCGTGGCCGAAGTGCATTTAAAAAGCGCTTTGCGGCGCGATTAAATCATTTTTCATTTTTTCTCTATCAGGGCCAACCTGGTACAGGAAAATCCAGCCTGATTCTCTCCCTTTGTGCAGAATGCGAAGAATTTGGTTTTAAATCAGGTGCTTACCTCCCTGTCTACCCTGGTGAGACGATTATTTCCCTACTCACACGGCTCGAAACAAAATTCTCTGCAAAGCAGAGTCAATTAAGCGAACGACAAGGAGATCCTTTCTCCAGACTACTCGATCTTCTCGAAGAACATGAGGCAATATTGCTTCTCGATGATGCCCACCGTTTGCGCCGGGAGGATTTACTCTGCCTGGTACGTGCCGTACGGCATCAAAGTGGACAAGCTAAGATTTTAGCTGCCCACCGCGGAGCCTGTGACTTTTCGGCCATAGACCGCGCCAGCATACATCTTGAAAACGTAGGACCACTCTTACCCGAAACTGTTAAAGAAATTGCGCAGGAAAAGAAACTTCCAGAACACGCCCTCAAGATTCTGGTTGAAGATGCCACAAAACGTGGAAGCAGTGGACATCCTTTAACGCTGCAGTGCCTGCTTGGGCTTTATGATGAGGACTTTTTTGAGCATGAATTTATGGAAGTACGTTCTTCTCGATCCTTAAGCGCCTTTCGCCAACTTCTACAGATTAAACTGCAGGAATTGCCCGACGCAGAAAAACAAGACCTCAAAGGGCTTATTGAAGTCGGACTGCCGCTTGAGAAAAAAGAAGCGGCCAAGTTTTTCCCTCAACTCTCTGAACTTCTGAACAAAGGCCTGGTGCAAATTCTTGATGAACATGTGCTTGTGCATTCCTTGATCACAGGCATGAGTAAAGATGCGATGGATGAGGATAATATCACCCCCACGCTGCCCAAGAATCTCGCCCAAGCCATGGAAAAACGTGCTGCGGCCTTACAAGAACCCATTTATACTATCCGTGCGGCAGAAATATTAACCAAATCTGGTAAACACAACGAAGCTCTCGAAACTCTTTCAGGCTGCTGGAATGAAGTACGTAATTTAGGCTTTCTCGAAAATTATTTAAAAACACTCGCCAGTATACCTGCAACTCCAGATATTGAACCAAAGCTTAAACTCTTGAGTGCGCGCGTTAGACTTCGTCAAGGGCTATCCGGTAACGTTCGTCAAACCCTTGAAGAGCTGGCCGTTTCCAAAGACAAATGGACAAAGAGTGAAGCATTGGCCTCTCTTTGTATTATTTATGGGCAAATGCGCAACGACCAAGAAACAATCAGATGCTTCGATGCGCTTAAAAAAATTATCGACAAAAAATCCGAACTCATTCTTGAGCCCGGCATCATCGCTGCAACCGCTTTATGTCGACAGGAAAAATTTCCTCAAGCCGAAAAGCTTATTGAAGAGCTCTTGGCCACCATTAAGAAATCGAAAAATCCAAGCAAAGCAAAATTTGGCGAACTGCACCATCTCCTGGCACGAATTTATGCCCAGTCGGGTAATGTCAACGATGCGGTAGAGCACGCAAAAAATGCTGCTGAGGCCTATCTTGAGTGTCAAGATCTCTATCATGCTGCTACCGCTTACGGATTCATCGGTGATCTTTATCGCGAAGCTGGTGAATTTGATCAAGCCAAGCTCGCCTTTGAACAATTTCAAGAACATGCCAAACGTTGGGGCGACAGAGATTTGCTGCAAATCGCAGAACTCTCCAGTGCCTGGGTCTCGTTGGATATTGGTGACCTTACCCACGCAAGTGAACAAATTGAAACCGTTAAACGCGAAATGAACGCTGTGGCCAGCGAGCGATTGAAACGTTATCTGGCCGCCGCTGAGGCACTCCTCAAGGTGGGGCGCTCCCAGCATGAAGAAGCCGCGACTGAACTTGTACGCGTGATCCAGCTTTGGGAGCAGGCAGGACAACTGATTACTGCGGATATTTTAAGAGCTTATCAAGTTCGTTCGTTAATCGCTTCTGGGCAGGTCGAATCGGCAAAAAGTATTGTGAATGATTCCCTACAAAAATTAAAAAATGCAAACGCTTCGCCCAGACTCGCTATCTTTTTGCGAGAGAGCGCACTGATCAGCTTAAGAGAAAAAAATGTGAAACAAGCTTTAAGTCAATTAGATGAAGCACAAAAACTTTTTGCAAAGAGCGGTAACCGTCGTGAAGAAGCACATACGCTCTACCGCATGGCATATGCCTCTTTTGAAGAGGCAAACCAGGAAGAAGCTGAAAACCGCTGCACACAAGCACTTAAACTTGCCAAAAAGATTAAGCATGCACGCGTTATTGCTCTGGCTCAGGAACTCAAAGGCCGTATTGATTTGCGTAAGGGTGATGTTGCAGATGCCATTGTTGGCATCAAAACAGCAGCAACTTCTTTGCGCAAGCTTGGCGATGAACTTGGTGCATTGCACGCCACAGAGTCATTGCTGCGCGCTTATTTGGTCAAAGGCGACCTCGTGCTCGCCATTAAACTTGGACCACGCTTACGGGGTATGGCTGAAAATCTTGGTATACGTGAAATAGGCATACGCTCGATCATCTTAACCGGCATGGCGTTGCTGCGACGTTCGCGCCTAAAGCCCGCATCTCGATGTTTTAGAGAGCTTCCAGAGCAGGCCATTTCTCCTTATACCGCTGCATTGATGTGGCGATTGGGTGAAGGTCTTGCCGCTGTCGAAGGCGATTTAAAAACAGTTCAAGAAAGGCGCCAGCGTTGGATTGAATCGCTTGAGCGCCTGCCGAACCACCGTCGGGAAATGTTTGTTGAAGCGCTTGAACAATTGCATTTACCCCCCAGAGATCGCTGTGTTCTACATACACGCAAGGAAACCGTACGACTGAGTCAGGAAAAAGTGGCTTGGATCAAGCCTAGTTCTTACCAACTTTTTATTAATGCTGTTGATGATCTCATCATAGAAGAAGGAAAAGAAATTCCTTTAGAGGATGGCAATGTAAAACCCTTGTTTGAACAACTGCTCCTTAAGGCCCCCAAAGCGATTTCTTTTGATGACCTGGGTGAACACCTGGATATTGACACAAGTGCTAAAGATGGATTGAAAAAATTTAAAACCCTTATTAAAAATCTGCAAAAAAATGTGCGAAAATCAAAGCATATTAAAATTGACGTTAAAAAGGATAAAATTGCTTTGATACCATCAAAACGTTGGGCATTTCTCTATCCGTCACTATTAACCGTCGACGAACTTAGCCCCAATCAGAAGAAATCCATTGAATTAATTAGACAATTTGCCACCGTCCCCATTGCCACTCTCGAAGAAGTTTGTGGCGTACCTCGTGCCACAATCCGTAGGGAAATGAATGACTTAGTCAAAAAAGGGCTTTTGGAGGCCGTACGCCAGGGACGCGGGCAGGCCTTTCGTTTGTCATAAAAGAATTGACCATCAACCTTCCCCATTGATAATGAGGCCAAACCCCCAAGGTAAATATGGCTATAACGAGTGACATACTTGCGGAACGCAATCTCAAAGCCGAGCAAGGTGGCGGCGAGAAGCGCATTGCTCGCCAACACGAGGCCGGTAAACTCACAGCCCGTGAACGGCTTGATGCCTTGGTGGATCCAGGTAGCTTTATTGAGCTCGATAAATTTAAAGTACACCGCTGTAACGATCTCGAAATGGATAAAAATCGTATTCCAGGCGACGGTGTCATTACTGGTTATGCACACATTGACGGCCGTAAAGTTTTTCTTTATGCGCAAGACTTTACTGTCTTTGGTGGCTCACTCTCAGAAACACAATCCGAAAAAATTTGTAAAGTCATGGATATGGCGGCGTCTGTCGGCGCACCTCTTATCGGCTTGGCCGATTCGGGTGGCGCACGTATTCAAGAAGGTGTTGCCTCCCTGGCCGGCTATGCAGAAATTTTTTATCGTAATATGCGCACATCCGGCGTCGTTCCACAAATATCATGCATCCTTGGGCCTTGTGCCGGTGGCGCTGTATATTCGCCAGCCATCACCGATTTCATTTTTATGGCACAAAATACAAGCTATATGTTCATCACCGGCCCCGATGTCATCAAAGCGGTAACCCATGAAGAAGTAAGCAAGGATGAACTGGGTGGAGCAGAAACCCATAACATGAAAAGCGGCGTTGCCCATTTCATGACAAAAGATGAGGCAAGTGCCTTTGACCAAATCCGAGAACTCTTGTCCTTCCTCCCCAGCAACAATTCCGAAGACCCACCTGTGACAACATGTAAAGATGATTTGGGCCGTAGAACTCCTGAAATCGCCGAACTTATCCCCGAAAATCCCAATAAACCCTACGATATAAAAGATGTCATTGAAGCCTGTGTTGATGATAAATATTTTTTCGAAGTACAAAAACTCTATGCACCCAATATTGTGATTGGCTTTGCCAGAGTTGGTGGACGCTCGGTCGGTATCGTTGCAAATCAACCCTTACATCTTGCCGGCTGCCTTGATATCAATGCCTCCACCAAAGCGGCCAGATTTGTCCGCTTTTGTGATTGCTTTAATATTCCATTAATTACCTTTGTGGATGTTCCTGGATTTCTTCCCGGGGTTGAACAAGAATACAACGCAATCATTACGCACGGCGCCAAACTTCTCTATGCATTTGCCGAAGCCACGGTGCCTAAAATCACCGTCATCACCCGCAAAGCCTACGGTGGAGCTTATTGTGTGATGGCCTCCAAGCAAATACGTGCAGACATCAATTTAGCGTTTCCCCGAGCTGAAATCGCCGTGATGGGACCAGAAGGCGCTGTCAACATTGTTTTTCGCAAGGAAATAGCCCAAGCCGATGAACCTGAAACAAAACGCCAGGAATTGATTAAGGATTATCGGGAAACATTTGCGAATCCATTTAAAGCTGCGGAGCTTGGCTATATTGATGAAGTTATTGCACCCGATATTTTAAGACCAAGACTCGTTCGATCCTTGGAACTGTTGAGCAATAAACGTCAATCTAACTTACCCCGCAAACATGGAAATATACCTCTGTGAGTTCTACTGATGCGATACGCACATTCAAAAAAGTACTCATCGCTAACCGTGGGGAAATTGCCGTACGTATAGCACGCACTCTGCGAGTGATGGGTATCAGCCCTGTGGCCGTCTATTCAGATGTCGATCGACGTGCTCCCCACGTCTGGATGGCCGACGAAGCCTACTGTGTTGGTCATGCTCCAGCCACAGAGTCCTATTTACGGCCGGATAAAATTCTTGAAGCTGCAAAAATTGCCGGTGTCGATGCCATTCATCCTGGCTATGGTTTTCTCTCTGAAAATGCGGATTTTGCACAGCAAGTTGAAAAAGAAGGCTTACGCTTTATCGGTCCAAGCCCACAATCCATAACCTTGATGGGTTCTAAAACCGCTGCACGTGCACGCATGCAGGAAATTGGCGTTCCATGCATACCTGGATCAGAGGCGCTAAAAGATGTTCACGAAGCCGAAGAATTCGCGAAAACCATTGGCTTTCCCATTTTGGTCAAAGCTGCTGCCGGTGGCGGGGGCAAGGGTATGCGATTGGTTAAAGCCCCAGAAGAACTCGCTTCGGCATTTCGAAGCGCCCAATCAGAAGCGCTTAAATCTTTTTCTGACGACACCGTCTTTATTGAAAAAGCTGTCATGAATCCACGCCATGTTGAAATTCAAATCGTGAGCGGGCCCGATCATCGTACTCTATGGTTGGGTGAGCGGGAATGCTCCATGCAGCGTCGACATCAAAAAATTATCGAAGAAACCCCCTGCGGCGTCCTCGACGACGACATACGTCATCAGATGGGTGAGATTTCTTGTAAACTGGCAGAGGACATCGGCTACGTCGGTGTAGGCACTGTCGAGTTTCTTCTTGATGAAGAGCAAAACTTTTACTTCCTTGAGATGAATACACGACTTCAGGTTGAACACCCCGTGACCGAATTATGTTCGGGGATCGATCTGGTTGAGGCGCAAATCCGCATTGCTGAAGGACATCTCTTGAGGCTGGAACAAAAGGACATCAAGCGCCAAGGCCACGCCATTGAAGCCAGAATCTATGCTGAAGATGCCAACCATAATTTCATCCCCTGTCCCGGTGATATTGAAGATCTTATACTCCCTGCTGGCCCGGGGATACGCGTTGACTGTGGGGTCAGCAGTGGTTTTGAAGTCCCCCGATATTATGACCCAATGATTGCCAAGATTTCAGCATGGGGAACGACTCGAGAGGAGGCCTGCAACCGCTTGGACAGAGCCTTACGCGAAACTGCAGTGAAGGGCATTACCTCCAACACGGTTTTTCTACGCCAACTGCTCAAGACAAAAGAGTTCAAAAGTGGTCAATATCATACAGGAACCGTTGAAGAGCTTAAGGTTAAGGATTCTAAGGATATTCCACAAAACGTTTCTGATTTGGCCATCATCGCCGGTGCCATCACAGAATTTGAAAAAAACAAAAGCCAATCACGACACAGTGCGCAACCCAACCAAGACAGTACCAGCTGGTGGCGTAGCCCCCCCAACACCTGGAGGAATCGTTGATGCATTATGCTGCAATCATCAACAACGCTGAATTTCCAGTCGAAATTTCAGAACTCTCTCCTGGACACTATCGGGTTGTCATTGATGGACAAATACATGATGTCGATGCACAATTTATCTCCCCAACGACGCTTTCGATCCTGGAAAACAACGCAAGTCAACGCATTGAAACTGAGGAAAACGCACAAGGCGGCATGAACCTGCGCGTACATGGACAAATTGTCCATCTTGAGATGCTGGATATGCGTGCTTTACGTCTTCGCCGCGCCCAAGATGCCACGGCGACATTTGATGGCCCGCTCACCATCAACTCACCAATGCCAGGAAAAGTTGTCAAAATTCTCGTCAAAGAAAATCAAGAAGTCAATGAAGGCGATGGCTTGTTAATTATTGAAGCCATGAAAATGGAAAACGAACTGCGGGCCCCAAAATCCGGTATTGTGAAAACGATTCAGGCCGTTGAAGGCGCCACTGTAGAAAGTGGCTCAGCCCTTTGCATTGTCGACTAAAATAGAGCATTGAACCCTCCCACTATCTTTGGCTATAGTATAAAGAAATACAAGGAGAAAAAACCATGCGTACGCTCAGCTCGTTCATCCTTAGTTTCACTTTAATGACATCACCAGCATTTGCCTTAGGTGATTTGCCCATGGAAAATCTTTTCACTCAAGCCAGCGGGGGAGACACCAAGAGCATGGGTGCTGATATGGCCCTTGTAGGGATCGGTGAAGATTTCTTTTTGCAGCTTTCCCTGAATACGGAATTAAACTTAGGCAAAATTGGGCTCGGTTTGCAGGTGCCTCTTAATCTGCGCGTCATTGATAAAGATCCCAAATCAGACAATGACTATTATGGGCTGATTCGGCACGAAGACTGGGATGAAACATCTGAATATTTTCGTGTGATACGCTACGCAAGATTCGGACACAAAAGAGATCCTTTTTATATTCGGGTGGGTGAGTTGGCTGCTGATATTGGGCACGGCACCATTGTTGGTCGATACCTTAACAATATAGATATCGATACGTTTCGTGTTGGCATGCAACTGGATATCAATTCCGATTACGGCGGCATTGAAACACTTGTGAGTGATTTAGGAAGTGTTGCAGGCAATACCACGCGCTCACAACTCCTGGGGGGACGACTTTATGTCAAACCCATGGCGGTCATTGATCCAAGCTCTATGCTTAATATCTTTTCTTTAGGGTTTAGTGCCATTACCGATCTTAACGCGCCATCTCAAATCAATAGAGATGTCAATGGCGCCCCGCTGACCAATGCGGACGGTCAACTCGATGTCAGTAAATCCAAACAAACCACAGTGTACGGACTCGATTTAGATGTCGATTTACTGCACAATGCCATCATTGATTTGGTCCCTTATGCAGACCTCAATAAAATTGAGAATGCCGGCTGGGGCTTGCATGTGGGTGCTTTTGCAACAATTAAGCTCCCCATCGGACTAAGCCTGCAATTGCCAATCCGAGCAGAATACAGACGATTCAAAGAAAACTATATACCGATTTACTTTTCTGAATTTTATGAAATTGAGCGCTACCTCTATCCCCTTGGCAGCGATGCTTCTTCCCCCAAAGGTGCCTTGATTCGCAATGCCAGCGGTGGCGATGGCCTGAACGGCTACTATGCACAAGCAGCTTTTGATTTTGTTGGACTTGTACAAATTGGCGCCATTTACGAGGACTACAATGTCGGCGACCCAAACCTAGCCGCCTTTGTGGGTGTACCCGCTTTAGAGATTATCGATTTTAAAGCCTACTATGCGCGCACAGGCATCACCGGAACCGATGACATCTTTAAATTGGATGACCGGTCTATGGCCATTGCGCAAGGGCAATACGAAGTCATTCCTTTTGTTTTTGTGGTTGCACAGTTTAGCCGACAATGGGTGCTGACCCAATCCTCGGGACAATACGAATCAACCGACTCTTGGAAATTTGGCGTCTCATACGACTTTAATTTCTAGAAAAAGAGCTTTAGGTGAACACCGAAGCGTCTTCATCCCATACGTTTAAACAATTCTTTTGGGCTATCCCTCTTCTGCTTTGCCTTCTGCAAGCGGGTCAAATTTACGCGGCCTGGGATCGACTCTTTTATGAAGAAATTGCTGAATCCATTCGCAATGTTTATTGGTTGGAACAAAAAGAAATCTATGATGGTGTCTCCTCAAATATCGGTTGGTACGGGCTTTTACTCTTTGTGTATAAAACTTTTGGTTTTTCGCTGCACATTGCAAAAATTGTCCGTCTCGTGCTTTACACTTTGGCTATTTTTTCAATGGCCTGGACACTCAAACAATGCTTTGGCCCTAAAAAATCAATCTTACCCCTGGTCACTTTAGGGCTTTCCCCCACTTGGCTTTACTTTAACACCTACCAAACAACCTATGGCCTGGACATAACCTATTTGGCTCTCCTCAGCGGTCTTCTCTACATGCTGCGCACAAGAAATAACGCCAAGAACAATACTGCCATCATCTTTGGTCTTGGTCTTATTTCCTCCATTGCGGCATCGACCTATCCAACATTTTTACTCTATCTGCCTTTTATCCTTCTCATTGTTCTTTGGCCTAAAAGTGAACAAAAAAAATCCTGGAAAATAATCTTTAAACAAACAAGTTGCTTTTCAACAGCCTTTGCGCTGCCGCTTTTAAGCGCCCTGCTTTATCTCCATGAACCCATGCGCCTTTTTTACGATGCGCAAAGCAAGGGCACGGGGCTCTTTCGGGCTGGCGGTATGCAATTAAATTTTGACCTAAGCCATATCATGAATAACCTTACTCAGGTTGCCAAAGACCTCTTCGAGCGTGGTTCAAGCTATTACTTTTCGATGCCTTATCCTGAATTTGGCGGCTTCTTTAGCTGGCTATCCATACTGGGCGTCTTAGGTATTTTGTACATCCAGCGAGAGCAATTACAAAAACAAGTGCCTTGGTTTGTCATCGGGCTGATGCTTTTAATCATGAGTGCTTTGCTCCCTAATCTGGCCAGTGTTTTTCCTGGCCTAAGGCGATGTACCGGCATTTTGGTTGGGTTTTATCTCATCTATCTTCTGAGCAGCACCTTTGTTTGGAATATACCCAAAACAAAACTGCGGCTCTTCTGCATGCTCATGCTGGTTGGCCTCCCGGTAAACCATCTTGTGGCCTATAAACGTAATTTGGCTCAGCTCAATATTGAATATCAATACAACAACTACCCCTTACTCCACACTGCTCCAACCCCCAGCCTTTCACTGGAAAAATGGCTTGCCGATACAAGCCAGGGTAAAATCATCGATTGCTCTAAGGAGGTGCCTACGGGTAAGCCTTGTAAATTAAGTGAAATTTTTTCCTGTATTCAAGGCCATCGCCTGTGGAATCATGGGACAAATGTTCCTCTTTACGCTAAACCGCCAAAGCATTCGGAAAAAATACAGTTAAATCTCGACCTTTGGCGCAATTACACATTAGCACATTAAAATCATTGTCATTTTTGTGCACAAAAAGTCGAAGAAGGGCTATAATCAGCACATGTCCGACAACGAGTCATACGATGACGGCTACGAAGATCACGGTGATCAAGACAGTGCTGTCATCACAGAGAAAAAAAAGAAGGTAAAGCGACCCAATTTATATAAAGTCGTTTTGCACAATGACCACTACACAACCATGGAGTTTGTTGTTGCTGTCCTTATTAATATTTTTCATCTCGAACACTCAAAGGCATTTCAAGTGATGATGCATGTGCACAAAAAAGGTGTGGGCGTTGCCGGCATCTATTCCTATGAAATCGCTGAGACAAAAGCACACAGAGTCATGAACTTAGCCAGAGAACAAAAATTTCCTCTGCGATGCAGTGTGGAGCCAGAATAATGATATCAAAAGAACTTGATCAAAGTTTTCAACTTGCCTTGCAAATTGCAGAAAAGAAACGGCATGAACTTATATGTATCGAGCATGTTTTACTTGCACTCATGCAAAATGATCTTGCGCGCGACATCCTTTCGAGTTGTGGTGCAAATATAGAACAGCTTGAGAGTGATCTCATGGACTTTTTGGAGACACTTGAAAGCCTGCCTGAAAACAGAAAAATACAACTTGAGCAAACGCTTTCGTTAACGCGAATACTCCAACGTGCTGCGGTCCATGTACAGTCTTCTGGAAAAGGTGAGATTGATGCTGGCGATATTCTCGCAGCAATTTACCGAGAACCCGAATCGCATGCGGTATTTCTTCTGGAAAATCAAGAAGTCACCCGACTCGATATTTTAGAGTATGTTTCACACGGTATTTCTAAAATAGATGAAGACGCAGACTTGGTACTCTCTGCTGATGATGATGATGATGAGAATCCTCGTAAGAAGAAAAAACGTAATCCTCTGGAGGCCTATACCGTCAATCTCAATGAAAAAGCATTGGCTGGAGAGATTGACCCTCTCATCGGCCGAGAGCATGAAATAGAGCGAACCATGCACGTGCTTTGTCGACGCCGCAAAAATAACCCCATTTATGTTGGCGATGCCGGTGTGGGTAAAACCGCATTGGCAGAAGGTTTGGCGCTTGCTATCAGTGAAGAAAATGTCCCCGAGGTCTTAGCGGATGCACAAGTCTTTGCTTTGGATATGGGCGCACTTATTGCCGGCACAAAATTTAGAGGGGAGTTTGAGGAACGACTCAAGGCCGTCATTCATGCCATCAGCCAATGCCCGGGCGCAATTCTTTTTATCGATGAAATTCATACCATTATTGGCGCAGGCGCAACCAGCGGCGGTACGCTTGATGCCTCTAATCTGCTGAAACCGGCTTTAGCCAATGGCAAATTGCGCTGCATGGGCTCGACCACGTACAAGGAATTTCAAAATATTTTCGAGCGCGATCGCGCACTCTCCAGGCGATTTCAAAAAATTGAGCTTAAAGAGCCCAGCATCAGCGAAACCGTCAAAATCCTTAAAGGACTTAAGAGTCATTATGAAGAATTTCATCAAGTGCAATATGCCCATGGCGCGCTGAAAGCCGCGGCTGAGCTTTCTGCGAAATATATTACCGACCGACATTTGCCCGACAAGGCCATCGATGTGATTGATGAGGCCGGAGCAGCCTTTAAATTGCTCCCAGAAAACAAAAGGCCCAAAAGCGTCAGGACCAAAGATGTTGAAAGTATTGTTGCCAAAATTGCAAAAATACCGCCACGCACGGTTTCTGTTGGCGACAAAGAACGGTTGGCAACTCTGGCCAGAGATTTAAAACTTGTGATTTACGGACAAGATCAAGCCATTGAGGGTTTAGAATCTGCGATCAAACTTGCGCGCAGCGGCTTGGGAAGTCCGGAAAAACCGACAGGCTCTTTTTTGTTCTCAGGGCCAACAGGTGTTGGAAAAACGGAACTTGCTCGACAATTGGCCAAAGTGCTTGGGGTTGAACTTATTCGGTTTGATATGAGTGAATATATGGAGAAGCATACAGTCTCAAGACTGATTGGTGCACCTCCTGGCTATGTGGGTTTTGATCAAGGTGGACTCCTGACTGATGCGGTCCATAAAAACCCGCATGCTGTCCTGGTGCTCGATGAGATCGAAAAAGCACACCCTGATCTTTTCAATATTCTCCTGCAGGTGATGGATCATGCCACATTGACGGATAATAACGGGCGTAAGGCCGATTTTCGAAATGTAATTCTGATCATGACCACCAATGCCGGCTCAAGCGATATGAGTTCCAAAGCCATCGGATTTCAGGAAAATATGCGCTCCAGCGATGGTAAAAGCTCCATTGAAAAGACATTTAGCCCGGAATTTCGTAATCGACTCGATGCCTGGATAGCCTTCAATCATCTGCCACCAGAAGTTATTGAGCAAGTGGTCGATAAATTTGTGACCGAACTTGAAGAACAGCTCAGTGGTAAACGGGTCACGCTGCACCTGAGCCCGGAGGCCAGACGCTGGTTGGCCAAAAATGGCTACGACCAAGCCCATGGTGCCCGCCCTATGGGCCGCCTCATCGACCAAAAGATACGTCGGCCGTTGGCGGATGAATTGCTCTTCGGGCGCTTAACCAAGGGTGGCGTCGTTCACGTAAAAGTGAAAAAAGACAGTATTTTCATGGAGTTCAAAGGGAGCGAGCGTAAATCTCAAAAAAAAGAAATCCTCGCATAATATCTTAACCAAGTCGACAAAGAGCAATGTATATGAGATAGAGTAGGCGCGCTCTATCACAAGCACGCCGATTGCCGAAGGCCCAAAAAATGACGAATATAAGAACCAATCCGACAAATTCCCCGCTTCAAAACCCCAATGCAGAGCAAAGCAGTGGCGAAACCACACCATATACCATCAAATCTGGCGATACACTTAGCGCCATAGCCCGCACACATAATGTGAGCATTGGTGATATTTTAGATGTGAATCCGGATATCACCGATCCAAATCTTATTTTGGCAGGCGCGATTCTCAATATTCCCAAATCGCAAACGCTCAACAGCACAAATACGCCAACCCAGACGAATGAGTCGGGCAGTCCAACTCAAGCACCAGATGTCGTCGAAGAACCAACTCTGCCAAACGCTAACCTCAACCCTCAAAACACAACGGGGCCAGAGCTGCAGGAACCCGCATCGTCGACAGCGCTTGAACCCCCCAAAGAAGTCGAAATTGACCCCAACAAAGACAAAAGCACCGTAGATGAAATCGTCGGATTTTTAGATAAATTCATGAATGATCCCGATCTACAGCTTTATACCGGTGTTGGTATTGCAATTACCGCGCTTGCCCTACCCGTCGTTGGACAAATCGTGAGTGGTTTGGCTGCCGTGACCATGTTTCTTGGCGTCTTTAGCGATATCAAAAATGAAATGGGGAAAGAGAATCCAAGCATAGGCAATGTTCTTAAAAAGAGCTGGTCCAAATTAGCGATGGGCGCACTTTTTACCGCAGGCGCCCTTATGCCCGGCATTGGTGCATTAGGTGGAATCTTTATGCTCACCCGTGGAGCTGGTATGCAGGGGCAAAACCTTGGTGCGGCCGGTGCGGCTGCTGGGGGGCCCAATATTCCCATGCCCATACCAGAAGACAACCAGCAGAGCTCAAGTGAAGAAGTTCTCGAAACCACATCACAGCCTCAGAGTCCTCGCTTAGACTTTCGTCAATACGAGATTCAAGCCGGCGATACCTTGAGCCAAATTGCACGAAACAATCAATGCACGATTGCGGAAATCTTGGCTCTTAACCCTGAGAAGATTAAAGATCCTGACAAAATTAATGCCGATGATATCATCAAACTTCCACTTACCACACCCGCAACACAAAACGATGAAATAAATAATCAGTCCTGATTCTCAGCATGAGTGAAAACGCATTTGCAGATATCGGCGCCGCCCCCGAAAACAACGAAGCCCATGAGCATCTGCTCTATCTTAAAAAGGTCGTTCAAGCTTTCGATAAAAGTGGGCATCCACGCATTAAGCCCATGCAACGAAAACTAAATCAAGCGATCAAAGAGCTTGCCACAAAAGCAAAAACCAAAAAACCTGATGAAATAGCAAAACTCTTTACCCAACGCGTTGAAGAGCTGCGGATACAAACCTTTAGCCTCTTACAAACGGTGGTCAATCAAGTGCGTGGCACGCTGCAAACACAAAAAGCATATTTCGCAGCAGACGATAAATCGCAACGCTGGGAAGAACTCAATGCGAGCCTTGCACTTTTTTCTAAAGGCCTAAATCAATTTTTAAAAGCGAAAAAACAGAAGAACAAAGAGCTTGAAGAAAAAGCACTGGCCTTAATTAAAGAGGCTTCAGAGCTTTTGGGCACTTCCATAAATCCAGAAAGCCAGCTATAGTCGACCTTTGAATAGAGATCTTTATGGCGCGAACAACAATCCTCATCTTTTTAATATTCTTTAGCTTTGCTTGTGCCCATCAAACTGCATCACACACATCACAAAAAACCGAAGCGGCTATTCCCATACATATGAGCTTTGGGGCCGTATGGGACGATGCACAGCGATGCACCGAAGCGGTTAAAGCCGGCTGGCGCTTGCCGCGACAAAAGAAAAAATTGCGACTGGGCACTTGGAACATTCGCTGGTTCCCAGATGGAAAACCGGGTGAAAAAGCCAATAAATATGGCGGCACCGATGTCGAATGGCTTGCCTGTGTCATCGCCGCACTGGACGTTGATATACTCGCAGTGCAAGAGTTTAAACTGACCCGAAGAGGAAAAAATGCGCTGGAACAACTTATTGCTTCACTCAACAGCTTAACCAATGAAGCTTGGGCCTGGGAAAGTGATATCTGCCCCGATCCCACACGACAACATGTCGGATTTCTTTACCGCAGAGCCAAAGTACATCTATCGCATATCACAAGCCACAGTGAAATCGATCCGACTGTAAGAACAAAAAATGCCTCTGAAGTCTGCCCTGGCAAACTACGGCCTGCTCTGGCAGCCTACGTGGCCTCTAAAAACGGTGGCGTCGATTTTCACTTTGTCACCAGCCATCTTGATGCGGGAAACACCAAAAGAGACTACGGCAACAGAACAAAAGCTTGGAAACTTCTTGAAAAGGTTTACGAAGCCAGAATTGCCAAAGAAAACGACAGCGACTTTATTTTCGGCGCTGATTTTAATTCAATCGGCTGCCCCAAATGTGGCGTTCGTAACGACAAAGACGAAATTGGCAGACTGCTTTCTACCCTAAAAGAACTCAAATACCCCTTGGTGGCAGCCAAACCAAGTGTTCGCTGCACACAGTATTATAGAGGCCGCAGTGGTATGATTGATCAAATTGTCCACAGCACGGATATGACCGAAGCCCGACAATCCCAACAATTAATTTCAGGTATCTGTGCAGCCGCAAGCTGTCGAACTCTTGACGCAGCCTATATTGGCGCACTCAAATATCTTAGCGATCATTGCCCTGTGCTTATGGATATTGACGATACCGATATCGACTCTTAAGCTTCTGCGCCCGGACAATGCTTTCTTAATGCACACACTTGGCACTGCGGTCGTCGAGCAATACAAACGGCCCTACCATGTAAAATCAGCTGATGGCTAAAGCCAATCCATTTGGGCTTTGGAAGTATTTTCATCAAGTCACGCTCAATTTTCACCGGGCTTGTTTCATGGGTAAACCCCAAAAGACGACTTATGCGGGTCACATGTGTATCCACGACAACGCCACTGGCAATGCCAAAAGCAACGCCAAGGACAACATTCGCTGTTTTACGCGCTGCGCCAGGCAAGCCTGTCAGCTCTTCGATGGTCTTAGGCACTTCACCCGCGTGAACCTCCACAAGTTTCTGAGCCATACCAATTAAATTCTTCGCCTTGTTCCTATAGAATCCTGTCGAACGTATAATTTCCTCCACCTCCTCCTGCCTGCCTTGCGCAAGCAAAAAAGGTGATGGAAATGCTTCAAAAAGTTTTGGCGTGACCATATTTACACGCTTATCTGTACATTGAGCAGATAAAATTGTTGCCGCCAAAAGTTCAAAAGCATTTTTGTGTGTCAGCGCGCAATCCGCACCCCCGTAATCTCTATCGAGAAGACGTAAGACTTTCTTTACACGCTTCTTTAAATCCTCGGGTGCTTCCATAAAGTTCTTCTATCAAATTCGTAAAACTCTGACAGCATATTTTGGTATAAATTGAATGTTTGCCAAGTTGCTTCTTGACTTCAATAGGCATAAAAGACTAGTTCAAAATTATTGGTGCTGCCCAGGTAGCTCAGTCGGTAGAGCAGGGGACTGAAAATCCCCGTGTCGGTGGTTCAAATCCGCCCCTGGGCACCATCTTTAAGACCCTGATTCTTTTGGGGTTGACCTACCTAAAGTCCCAATGTTAGCCAAGCAAACCAATGTCGACCACAAAGATTATTAAACGATACAGTAATCGTAAACTCTACGACACCGAGAGAAGTTGCTACGTCACTCTTGATGAAATCGCACTCATGATTCGTGAAGGCGAAGAACTTAAAATTATCGATAAAGACAGTGGTGAAAACTTAACCAGCGTCACTTTTGCACAAATTATTTTTGAAGCGGAGAAAAAACAGAGCTTCATGCCTATACCTCTATTGCAGGATTTAGTGATACGAAGTGGCGATGCTTTGGGTGAATTTGCCCGCACAGGGGCTCAGCAGGTTCAAACTCGCGCCTCGGATATGCGAAAAAGCGCACACCGGCTCACTTCCGACATCAGTGGTAAACTTGAAAAAGCCATTCTTAGAAAAAACGACGAGCAACAAGATGGTGACCTCAGTGCTGAAGGCTTCAACCATGAAGATCTAAGTGAAGAGGAACTCAATAAAGATGTCAACGACGCGCTGAACACATATCAAAAATCATTTGAGCTTATATACGGTGCTATACAGACACGAATAAATAGGATTCGTGAAGATGCACCTCTCCAAAACGAGCTGGGAAGCCAGATCGAAGATATCCGTAAACGCTTAAGCGATCTCACCAAACGCATTAACAAGCTAAACTAGGCACACACGTGGAACGCATTCTCGGTCTTGATATTGGCACCGTAAGAATTGGCTTGGCATTGAGTGACCCTCTGGGCATCACGGCACAACCCCTTGAGACCATTCAGCTTAAAAAGTGTGACCCCATTGAGCGTATTCGTGAGCTCGTTGAGGAATACTCTATTTCTAAACTGGTTATCGGAAATCCGCTCACATTGAATGGAAAAAGTTCTTTTGCTTCTGAAAAAGTCGCTGAATTTGTAGAAAAACTGCAAAAATGCCTCCAGCTTGAATGCATTTTATGGGATGAGCGCATGACGACAGCCCAGGCTGAAAAATTAATGATCTCAAGTGGGGTAAGGCGACAAAAGCGACGGGAATCGATAGATCAAGTGGCATCTGCCATCATTCTGCAATCTTATTTGGACGCGCATCAAAGTTAATATGTTTGATTTGTTAAAAAAGATTTTAATTTTCACCCTCTTCATAGGGATCACCCTTGCGGGAATTAGCTATACGCAATTTGAAATCTACATTAACAAACCCCACGGACCGAAAAAAACACTCCATTTCAAAATTGCCAAGGGACAAACACTCAAACCTGTCTTAGCGCAAATTGAAAAACTGGGTGCCATCGAACACCCCGAGGTCCTCTATCTATACGCACGCACCCAAAAGATGGGTGCACTCCAACACGGGGATTACGAATTTAAAAGCCCTCAAACCCCATTGGAAATCCTAAAATTACTAGAGCGTGGGGCCATTAAACTTGAACAATTTACAATTCCTGAAGGTCTCAATCGCTGGCAAATCAGAGATATTTTAGTCGGCGAGGGCTGGTTAAAAGCAAAAACATTTAAAGAGCTTTGTGACAATAAAGGCTTTTTAAAACAGGCCGGAATTCCTGGGCCAAACTGTGAAGGCTATCTCTTCCCTGAAACTTACACTTTCGCCCGCGGCGTATCGGCCAAAAAAATCTTCAATACCATGTTTGCACTCTATAAAAAAACGTATGCCGAAACCCAAAAAGGACACAATCCACCCATGTCTTTTAACCAATTGCAATTAACGACTCTCGCATCAATTGTCGAAAAAGAAACTGGCGCCTCAGGTGAACGTAAGCGCATTGCCTGCGTCTTTTACAACCGAATGCAAGCCAAACCGACATGGCGTCTTGAAACAGATCCAACCGTGATATATGCAGCCACCTTGGCTGAACCTGGTTTTGACGGAAATCTAAAACGTCGTCACCTGAGAGAACTCAAGCACCCTTATAATACCTATCTCAATAAGGGCCTGCCGCCAGGCCCCATAGCCAGCCCTGGCAAGAAAGCTTTAGAAGCTGTTTTTGAGCCAGAAGTCTGCCCCTATTACTTTTTTGTCTCAAAAAATAACGGTGCGCATCAATTCTGTGAAACACTCGACTGTCATAATGCGAATGTCAAAAAATGGCAGATCGACTACTTTCAAAAACCTGCCAAAAAGCTAAAACCTAAGAAGCTTCGGAAGAAAAATATTTTGCCAAAGTGATTTTCTTTGAAAGTGGCTTCACCACATCTTTTGACTTTTTTTCAATACCAAGTCGCTCCAGAAGCGTCCTGACCAAAAGCGGCCAAATGATTGTCGCATCAGCATACACTTCAGCAAAACGCCCTCCTTCTGACTCTGGAATAAATTTCCCCCAACTCACCCCTTCAGAATAAGTGCAGCCAGACAAGCCTCCCCAGTGTACTGGTTCCGGGCATACCCGCACCCCATAAGCAAAACGAAACCCCTTGCCTGGAAGGCCTAAACGTTTCTCAATAATGTCCAACATCGGCCCTATTTGCTGCGCCCAATTCCGAGGTACACCACCACCAATAGTAAAAATACCACAGCGCTCCTGCTGACACACATGCCGAGTATACTCTTCAATGTCCAAATAGGGGTCGAAAAGTCTTCGCTTCTTTCCCGACAATTCACGCTTGATATTGAGAACTTCAATATCCAAACCCATTTCAGAATCTGTAAATGCCGGGACAAAAATCGGAACCTTATGTACGTAGGCACTTTTAAGTATTGCACGCTTTTCTTCAGGTAGTGTTCGGTGAAAATATTCTCCAAGAGAGCGTAAAATAAGTGATGACGACAAAATCTCATCCTCAGGAAGCTGATCGATCACGTCCCGAACAATAAGCTCTGTGTCATCTAAATTTTTTTCCAACTCAAGCGTATCATAAACCCGGTCATAGCCTTTTTGATACAGCTCTTCATCGTTCATTGATGGCTTATATTTAAAATGCACACCACCCATGCTCTCAACAAAACCATGCGACATCAGTGCGCCTGTGCTCACAATCGCTTGCACCCAACCCCGCTCTATCATCTCGCAAATCAAAAGCCCCTGTTTAGCCACCGTCATGGCACCCGATAAGGTCATCACAACAAAGCATTTGGGATCGGCCACCATCTCTTCAAGAACCTCAGCTGCTTCGCCTAGAGAGCGTCCACCGAATGATGTTTTGCTATACGCTCGGAGCAACTCGCTCACCGACTCATGCTTGCGAACATCAATAGACTCTACCGGCTCGAAGCCATCAGTGAATCCATCACCATAACACTTTGAATCTATAGGGCTCATTGAGCAAACCTTTCCTGCAATTCACGCAAAACCCAATCTAAATCTTGTGCTGTATCTCGATATGTGCCGGTGGGCATAACCCAGCGCAAATGACCATTCTTGTCGATAACAACTAAAGTCGGCAATCCTGCCCCAATCGATTGTGACCGAACAAATTGTGAAAAAGCAAGAGACATCGTTGCATCCGTATAGATTTTAAAATTTGGGCGAAATTCACGCAAAAAACTTTCAAACGTTTGCTTCTCTCTCTCAACCGCAGTCCGAACAGCAATAAGGTTCACTTTGTTTTTTAAAACGGGATCCTTTTGTAGCGCTTTTTGAAAAGCTTTAATGCGAGGAAACTCTGCCCTACAATGTGGACACCAAGTGGCAAAAAAGAGCAGGACTGTATGTTTTCCACTCGTTAAAGGCAGAGGAATCTCGTTAAAAGCTTCGCCTTGAACAAAAATCTCAGGGACAGGCTCAGACATATTCACATCGGCTTTTAACAATTCTTCTTTTTGAATATCACGAATTTGTCTCGAAATTTTTTCTGCTTTTTGCTCTCCACCACATGACTTTAACATCGCATACGCATCATCAAAAAGCGGCGCTGACGCATATAAGTTTTTCGCTTCTCGGCACGCATCACGTCCTTGGCCTAATGCCTCCGCCGCTTCAATAAATTTAACATAAAGGTCTGGATCTGACTCTGCTGGGATTTTTCCTATGACTTTTTTTAGAAAGCGATAAGCTTTTTTCTGGTTTTGGCTATGGGCCCAAAACATCCCCTCTAAACGGTGGCGGTCGTCAATGCCAACCTCACCGTTTTTCTTAACCACATTCAGACAATCTTTCACCCAAGCAATGTTTTGACCCTTCTGCGCAAAACGGTAACAAACATCAAAAAGCTCATAGGGTTCTGTTTGGTCTTGTAATATTGAATTCTCTAAAAATTTCTCCGCGAGAACATTGCGCTTTTTGAATGATTTAAAATAGAAATGCGCAATGAAACGATAGGTTTGTTTTCTAATCCGCTGTGTCTCGGCACCTGGAAAAAACGCAATCAGTTTCTTAATCGATTCTTCAGCACTTATTTTTTCAGCCAGTATCCCCGAAAGCATCAATTGATCTCGCGCCACTGGTGCGCCCTGAAAGATGCGCTCCGTCGCCTTAATAAGATGCAGCAAGCGAATCGTCACAAGGCCCGCCTGTGGGACAACCTTAGATGCATACTTTTCTTTTGTTGCGCCAGTGGCTGCATCGACAACTTGTTCGACCATGCGCACGTTTTCCAATGCCTTGTCAGGCGCCAACAATATTTTTTTTAAGCGTTTTTCATCATTTGCATTAAAAGGGGCGTGTCCAAACTTTTCTAAGGGCTTTGATAAAAGTAAATCTCTAAATTTATATTCTGCATCAAAAACCAGCGTCACCGAAAACGGATGACAAGCACACTCCTCTTTGGGCGAAACGGGGCCACTAAAGTCCCGTAAAAAACCGACAATTTGTCCCTCAAAACGGGCTTCAACATAGGTCGAATTCCCTTTATCCCACGGCGCCAACATACGCTCAGGAATGGTTTTATCCATAAACGTTGTACCTGCTTTAAAGGCTTGTAAATAAAACTTATTGCGCTTGGGGTCCTCGACCTTACGTTTTAAACGCAACTCAATTGATGATGGGTTTTTTGCGTCGGAAATGACTGTCGTGCTGGCACAGGAAGCCAAAGTTAAAAACATCACGAAAGGTAAATATTTTATTCTTAGAAGCACTTTGTTTTCTCCCAAACTCAAGCTACTCTAACAAAAGATGAAGCGACGTGCATATCTTTCCGGACAATGGTATCCGCAGGACGCAAAAGCCTGTGAACAAGAGATTTTATTGTACACTCAGGATGTAAATGCAAATGTCTATGACAAATGTGGGCTCATTGGACCACATGCGGGTTGGCGCTTTTCGGGCCAATGTGCTGCTCGGGCTTATAAATCGCTGGAACATCTACACAAAAACGCTGAGCTGGTGGTCATCTTTGGTTCGCATAAAAGTCCCTCAGCCAAGCATAGTCTTTTTACCGGAAACGCCTGGGAAACACCTTTCGGCGATCTTGAATCCAGCCCCACCCTGAACGCACAACTCAGTGAAAATGAAGATTTTATACCTGAACCCGTCACACCTTCTTTTATTGACAATGCCGTAGAGGTACATTTGCCATTTATCAAATACTTCTTCCCGCACGCCAAACTCCTGATGATTGGCGCCTCACCACAAATGGATGCCTTACGCTTAGGCGAAAAAGTTGGAGCATATCTGGCTGCGCAAAATGTGTCTGCCGTGTTTGTGGGCTCGACGGATTTAACACATTATGGACCAAATTATCGATTTGGTCCTAAGGGCTCTGGGGAAAAAGCCATTGACTGGGTTCGCAATGAAAATGATCTGGGCTTTCTTGAAAAAGTTCTCGAAAAAAATTCCACTGCAGCTCTTAGCCATGGACTTGAGCAGCAAAGCGCTTGCTGTCCTGGCGCAGTGGTGGCAACCATGCAGGCCATTAAAGCTTATCAGGGAGACATTTCACCTCAGCTTCTTGAGCATTTGCTAAGCTATGATGTATTGCCCTCTGATAGTTTTGTGGGCTATGCCAGCATCGTCTTATGAGTGCACAATCTTTTAAAATTAAAAACCCACAAGGTGAGCACCTGGATGTCTGTGTGCACGGCAATATTCAAAATGCGATGATTCTCTCCTGCCATGGCATGCTGGCCGACAAAGAAAGTCCAAAGCACACTTATTTAACGAAGACTCTTGCAGAAAAAGGCTTGGCGTCGGCGCGTTTTGACTTTTCGGGAAGAGGCCAATCAGAAGGTTCGCTTTATGAGTTGTGCCTGAGCAAACAAATTAGCGATCTTGATGCCATCATTGATTATTTCTATAGGCAAGGTGTAGAATATTTTGGTTGTTTTGGCTCCAGCTTTGGAGGCACAGTCAGCATTCTTGCTGCCTCACGAGATGAACGTATTGCCGCATTGGCAACCCTGGCCGCAAGT
>JASMKV010000361.1 GCA_030749035.1 Myxococcota bacterium
TATTTATTAAATGATATTAGATAAATAGATAAAAATAGCCATTTTATAATGATCGTCGTTTTGACTTGCCTACCTAACGTTAGTTAGGTAAAATAATGCAGCGAAACTGAGGATACGATATGGCAGCGACACAAATTGCGCTCGATAAAAGTAAAGGTTCAGCCCGTGAGGCCATCTTAGAAGCGGCCGTGCGCCTTTTTGCCCAACACGGTTTTGCCAAAACATCACTCAAAGCCATTGCCCAGGAAGTCGACATCCGCACACCTTCATTGCTCTACCATTTTCCATCGAAACAAGCCCTCGAAACCGCCGCCATCGAATCCTTGAACAATTCTTGGCAGAATATTCTTCCGCAAATCTTGAGCGAGGCCAAAAATCCTGGTGAACGCTTCGACCGAACTTTGGGCGTATGTATTGAATTCTTTCAGGAAGAACCCACCCGAGCCCAACTTTTTGTCCGTGCCTTATTGGATAAACCCGACGAACTTAAAGAAATCATTAAGCGGGATCTACAACCGTGGCTCAAATTCATCGCCAAATACATCAGACGTGGACAAGAAGAAGAGATTATTCATTCAGATCTCGACCCCGAGGCTTATACCATGTCGGTGACGATACTTATTCTTTCAACTTTTGCACTCGGACAAGTTCGAAGTGCTTTTATTGATTCGGGCAACGCTGAAATGCTTGCAAAAAATGAACTTATTCGGTTCGCAAGAACCGCGCTCTTTCGCCCCAATAGAATGGAGAACAACCATGGCTAACTTTTTTACAGATAATGAAGATCTGCAATTTTATTTTGATAAAGCAATCAAATGGGACAAACTTATCGAGCTTGTCGAAAACAACCCAGACGACAACCCCTATGAAAGTCCCCAAGAAGCTGTAGATACATTTAAAGACATCTTTGAAATGTTTGGCCAGTTCGTCGCTGAAGAAATTGCACCTTACGCCGAAGAGATTGACCGCCAACATCCTCGATTAGAAAACGGCGAAGTCATTATCCCCGAGCGTGTTGAAAAGATATTTGCTGCGCTAAAGGAACTCGACCTGCACGGCATGGCGCTGCCTCGCGAGCTCGGCGGGATGAACACCCCGCTGCTCCTCTATTCACTTTTAATCGAAGTTTTTTCACGCGCCGATGTATCCACCATGTCGCACTTTAGTTTTCATCAGGGTATTGCGCTCTCGCTCCTTTTCTATTCCATCCTCGAGGACACCACAGAAATGGACAGCGAAACCGGGGCCATTAAAGAGACACGCTTTAAAGATGCGATTGCCAAGCTTATTGCCGGTGAAGAGTGGGGCAGCATGGACTTAACCGAAGCCCATGCAGGCAGCGATTTAGCCCAACTAAGGTCAAAAGCGGAACAAGACGAAAACGGTGATTGGTTTGTCACCGGCACTAAAATTTGGATCACCTCTGGCCATGGGCGTTACCACATCGTCATCGCCAGAAGTGAAGACGATCCAGATCTAGGCTTGGACGGACTATCCCTCTACTTGGTCGAAGCTTTTACCCGTGACGAGCAGGGCAATAAAATTCGTCACACCACACTCGACAGGGTCGATGAAAAGTTAGGACACCACGGCTCTGTCACAGTGGCGATCTCTTTTGACAGGAGCCCTGCACAACTGATTGGCAAACGAGGTGATGGATTCAAACTGATGCTGATGCTGATGAACAATGCACGCATCTCCGTTGGCTTTGAATCTCTAGGTCTGTGTGAATCCGCCTACCGCATGGCCAAGGAATTCGCCGCTGAGCGCCCTGCCATGGGTAAAACCATTGATAAGCATGAGATGATTGCCGATATGCTCGATGAAATGGACGTCGACATTTTAGGACTTCGCGCCCTTTGCGTGGACACCGCTTACAACGAAGAAATTGCGCGACGCCTCGACATGCAAAACAAACGCGGACAAGGTGATGAAGCAACCCAAAAAGCGCGAAGCAAAGATATTCGATATCGCCGCAAGCGCTCAAGAATGCTCACCCCTTTGGTTAAATATTATGGTTCTGAAAAGTCTGTGCAAATTGCGCGGCGTTGTATGCAGATACACGGGGGCTCTGGCTATATGACCGAATATGGCGCAGAAAAACTCTTGCGCGACAGTTTGGTTTTACCCATTTATGAAGGCACGAGTCAGATTCAATCCTTGATGGCGACCAAAGATTCACTGCAGTTTATCTTTGCCGACTTTACCGGATTTATGCAGCGACTCTCGAGCACTCGAATCAAAGCCAGCATGGGCAGCGACAAACGTACACGCATGACCGCAAAAATTCGCTGGCGCGCCCTCTCGGCCCAGCGGCATCTTATCACCAAGATCATTGCCAATAAGGGTTGGGCTTTAAAAGATATTCCAAGCGGTCAACGCATGGCGTTCCTTAAAGACTGGGATGCAAAACGTGATTTCGCCCCGGCACTTTTGCATGCTGAGCGACTCACCCGCATCCTTTGTGATGCAGCGATTGCGGAGGTTTTGTTTAAGCAAATCGAGCAATTTCCTGAGCGCGCTTCTATCCTGGACCGCTTTTTGGAACGGGCTGATGCACGCACACAAGCGATGTATTATGAAATCTTGCATACCGGAGAACGACTCTTAAACGACTTACATGAAGGCAGCCAAAATCCACCAGAGGCCGCTAACGAAAATGATGAGGCCGCCGCTTAAAGTTTTTTAAGCAGAGATATCGCCAAAACAAATTGACGATTTTTTTAAATTATGCTATGGAGGCGGTGGAATCGTATTTGCGGTTCGCCCCTGTAAAACAAAGCCCCTGAATCATAACGTGGCGGAGCAACCAGTTTGTTCCGAGTGGTTTTGTTTATGCACAAGCAGCGGGTCGTTATCGGACATTTTGGGGTGGCTAAATATATTTTAGCGCCACTGCGTGACGCGCTACAGAATCAAAGTGCGTTCTTTGCCCTGAAAAACCCTGCAGAACTTGTTCATCCCATCCCCGCAGATATGCTTCTCTACGCATCACAAGAGACTGTGCAATACCATGTTCGCCTCTTCAAACGCCTTAAACTTGCCAATCCCACCTTGCCGGTCCTGGTGCTCGAATCCCACCCCGATGCCATGCGCCTTGCACAGCTCTTGCGTGGCGGCGCAGATGACTTTCTGTGTTCGGGTGCCGATGGTTATGCCCTGCAGGATAAAATACGAAAACTTCTGGCGTCGACCCAAGGTCAAATCAATCTCTGGGAAGAAAACCGTATAGAAACGGTGACAACACCGGCCATCGATTATACATCGCCGCCTTCGCTGGAGCAAAATCGACGACGATGCTTTAGAGCCAGAGTTGGCGAGACTTTAGCCTCGCGTGTGTACTTTATTCATGATGAATGTCCCAAGCCTTTAGAGATTGAAGATATCTCTATATGCACAGAAGGTGAGCCCGGCGGCATGCTGCTGACCCTGCCCGAGACAACAAATCAAGAATTTGCACTTGAACTCAACGACAAACCTAAATCCTTGAAAATCCTTGTCGAGCTCTCAAAAAAACTGGGCATCACCCAAGCCTCTGCCCAAATCATACGCACCATAAGACACGATCAAAAGACCAAAGTGGCACTGCGCTATATTCCGGAAAGCTTTCGTGACGAGCGCCGTTTTCAACGTTTTTGGATTGCCTGCCAGCAAATGCACCGACAACGTGAACTCACACTCAATCACTATATGCAATTTTAATTGGCACTTGATTTTCAGGCCAATTCCAAGCATCAAGATGTCTGCATGCGTCGATTTTTTAAAATAGAATTTTATTTTGGCCTCTGCCTATGCTGCGTCTTGTGTAGCCCGACTCTTGCGCTGGCAACAACCGACATGCCTTTTGTCATTAAAATTAATCGTCGCTGGGATGTCGCAGAGCTGCGCGATTCAAGTGTTGATATTCGTCAACAAATCCGTAAAGCCGGAGAACTTTTAGGCACCTGGCAAATTGATTTGGCCGGCAGCATCTTTACCGGTGAAACACTCATCAAATTGTCGCAAACACCCAAATCCGAATCCATGGTTCGAGCTGCTCGTGAAATATTACGGCGGCCGGTAAAATTGCACGGCTTTATTTGGTTCCTTGACGATCTCATCCGTGCAGGGCGTAAAGGTTTGCATGCAGAAGCGGTCAGCGTCACGCCGGATCGGGCAAGGCGTGTCGGCATCTTTGTGCACCCCAAAGAAGTCTTTAATGGCTCGAAACGCCGGTATCCCGCGCGGCAACGCTACCTGAACCTGGAACCGATTCCAGATGTTGTGCATATCGAGCCGGCAAAAAATTGGAGCACCTTAGGCCCCGAATGGGCCATGCGTTATTTAAACCCCGAAGGCGAGCCCCCCATGCTCACCGCGTTGGCCGAACAAAACCCATCGGGCACCTTTCATCTGCGCCTGAATAAACTCTTCAGCCAACTTAGAGCGCAAGGGACTGAAGTCTTACTCGACTCCACCTTACGTTCACCAGCACGAGGTTACCTGATGTGGGGCGCCTATATCCTGAGTCGCGCCCGCTCGGCCAAAGAACTTCGATATTTGGTCAAAGTGCTCGACCAACGCAACAAGGAATGGGGCCTGCGCATTCCCATACGCTGGTCGCTGCCTCAAGGCTGGCAGGAAACCAGGGCCGCAGCCCAAGCGATGGCTGAAACCTATTCGGTGGTCTTTGCGACAGAAAGTGGCGCCAAAAATTCCAATCACTACACCGCCCTGGCCGCCGACTTCTCGGCGGTGAATCTGCCGCGCAAGCTCACGCTGGAAAGTCCCGATGGAAGTATCAAGCAAACCTTCGACCTGGCGCACGCCGACCATCCGCGCGATTTGAGCCTAAGCCCCGAAATTATTGCCTGGATTGAAAAGCATTTTTACTTCGAAAAACTCCCTTACGACTATCCTCACTGGAACGATGTGGCCAAAACACAGCCCATCAACTAAAGTCAATTTGCCCTCTTTTTCCCCCAATGCGCACTTTTGCCCCATGCCACAGAATGCTGAAGGTCCACTGGTCAAAAAAATCTCTTGATAATTTAAAGACTTAGGCTTGTACAACCCATACCCAATACTGGCATATGGCTTGCACTTTATCAGACCCACGAGGGGAAATACCATGGCATGTTTAAGCATATTTTTCGGACTTCTTTTTACCCAACAAATGCTGCAGGAAAAACGCCGCAAAATCATTCGTGAATTTGCCGAAGAAGTACGCACCGGCGTCTTTCAAGCGGTGACCAGCACACAAACTTTTCGCGCACTCTCTTAAATCAAATTTGCCCCAACGCAGAATCTGATTCTGCGTTAATGTGGCCCACACTGCCCCAAGTGGTGTGGGCTTACACTTCCATCGATCGCCGCTCTGACCTTGATCCTTTTTCACACCACAAAGCTTAGTTATTGAAAATATTGGATTTTCTTCTGAACCAGAAGAAAGATCAAAGGCTTAAGGGCGATTCATTCAGAGCCCAAGCGCATCCGATGCAACTTTTGACGAAAAACCGTATCTTAACCTTGCAAAATTGCAGGAGATCCATTAAATGCGCGGCTGCTTGAAAGGAGCAGACCATGCGACAAATTATACGATTGGTATCGTCTGCAAAGACTGGATACGCCTACTATACGACGAAGAATAAGACGCGTACACCAGACAAATTGACGTTGAAGAAATTCGACCCGGTGGTTCGCAAACATGTTGAGTTTGTTGAAACAAAAATGCCGAGTCCGAAGAAGTAGAGGGTAATATTATGGCTCGAACATGTCAGGTCACCGGAAAGAAGGCCATGAGCGGCAACCGTGTTTCGCACTCGAACCGAAAAACACGACACAAGCAATTGCCTAATATCCACAAGTTACGCTTCTTTTTAGAGGATGAGAAACGCTGGGTTACGCTGCGTGTCAGCGCTGCGGCCGTTCGGACCATCAATAAAAAGGGCATCAACGCTGTCGTTCGTGACATGCGCGCTGCTGGACAAAAAATCTAATTTTGCTTAGTGGGTGTTGTGACGACCCTGCTGATTTAACCACTTAGAATATTTACGCATGCGTTTACGAAAATCCGAAGGGTTTTCAAAAGGCATCGGTCCAACCTTTTTTGCCAAACGCTCAACCTTGGCAGCCTCTTTAGGAAAGCCATTGTCGCCAAAGCGCGAAACATTCTCCACCGCCAGCTTCGCGCGCAAAACCATCAAGGAATAGTTTTCGCCATTCAAAAAGATATAGCCTAAGGTGCGGCCAAAAGGGTCAAGTTCAGAAGAGCGTAAGAGCTCAATACGCGTCGCCGCAAAAAATGCGCCTTGGGCAAAAGTTTTGGCCTCTTCACCATAACTTTGAGCGATGGGCAGGTTGTGCTCTGGATGCGCCGTCTCCGGTGTATCGATACCTAAAATGCGGATACGTTCTTTATCCCCATTGGGCCAGGCGATCATGATCGTATCGCCATCATCGACCTCGATAAGCTTTTTTTTGACTTTCACACGCCTGGAATGCTTGCGGGTTTGTTCCCGGCTCTTTTTCTTTTTACTTATCTTTAACGTTTTGGCGGCTTTCTTCTTATCCACATCACGCGCTTCTAACGTCAGCGGCAGTAAAAAGAAGCAACACAGAACAAGTGAACAAATGCCCTTGGGCCTTAAGAAAGTATATCGCATGCCTGGAGTGATACCCGCTCTGACCGATAATGACAAGCAGAGAACAAGCATTGCTAATGACTTGTTTTACATCGACTTTTAGGTGAAACTTGCGTGCGCAAGCAAAGCAAAAGCTTGGGCCAAAATCCCCCTACGAACAAACAAACGGGGCAGAAGCCCCCAACATGCGCCAACCCCATGCTTCGCGACTTCGCTGTTTACTCTGTGTTTTTTAAAAGAGCCACACTGGCACAAGCATTGCATTTTCATTGTCTTAAGCAACGCCAGACCAGGACATTGCATAAGGACAACGAGCCCATGCTGGATATGGACATTTCTTTTGTGAGCGATCAAGATCTTGACGACAACTATCGCCTACGCACAACAACCCCATACAAAGATACACCTATACAACAAAGGAAACATAGCGTTTCCTACCATTGCCTGGACGAGGTGGCGGATGTGGCGGCCGCCTATGAAAATTTACGACACCACCCCCATCTGGATGAACTCACTTCAAGTGATGCCTTTGCCCAGCTCTTAGAAATCGCCCAAGCCGAACCGCAACGGTCTTTTCGCAGCATGGCCAACGCTTTTTACGGCTTCCTCAAAGACACCCTCGGCGAAATTCAAACAGCCACTGTGCTGATGATGAGCTGGCTCACAGAAAACGCCTAAAACACGGCAACAAAAGTCGGCAAGGCAATTGCCTCTTCGCACTTAAGCCTTTAAGCTCTTTCCCCTATGAGCAGCAAACCCATTATCCCACCAGGCACCCAAACCTCACCATCTCGTGATGTGCGCGAACTCCTCGAAGGCGAGTCGCAAGCGGCGCCGAAAAAAACAAAAGTCGATGCCTTTGAGGCCTCAGGACCAAGCGGTCAGGTGCAAGTGCCCAGCAACCAGCCCCTCGATGGGGCCTTTAACACCGACCAACATCCGGCGGTGCAAAGTCATCAGGATACCCCCTGGACCGGTCCTATCGTCGGTCCCGGTGAGCTGGATGAAAAACACGAGAAAAAGATTCTCGCTGCCCATGATGGCAAAGCCACCATCATGGCCTACGGCGAATTTACAGCCCAAAAAGAGCCGGTGCTCTTGGTACACGGTATGGGCGGGGCCAATGAAGCCTTAGAAGGGCTGGCGGCGAAACTCAGCGCTGAAGGCAAGCAGGTACTGCTTGTGGCCTACAGTGACTTAGGCAACACCACGACACAAAGCGGGCTGGAGCTGGCGGATGCTTTACAAGATTTGCGTTCTACACACTACGCCCAAGACAGGCCGCTCAAGATGGTGGCCCACTCGATGGGCGGTATCGTCAGCCGCATTGCCTTAAATCATTTGCAGGAAAGCCCGGATTCTGCCCGGGCCGGCTTTGGCCCCATCGATTTAAAATGTGTGGATACCTCCTGGGATGGTTTCAACCACGAGCCGGATTGGCTTCCAGGCTTTTTAAAGCCGGTGATTAAATTTTTCATGGGGCTTTTTGGTTGGCTCGGCGCTTTTGAGATGCGCGCCAATTCCGATATGTTTGCCAACCTCTTTGACACCAAGCTTGATGGGGTGAAGATTGAAAGCACCGCCGCCATTCAAAACGAAGATCCGGATTCCATACGCACACCGGATAATCTTGAAGCCAAAGAGCTGCAAGCCCTGATCGATTATGCCTTACGCGAAGAGTTGCCCAGCAACCACCGCACCCGCAATATGGCCATGGGATTAAGACAGGATTGGCGCTACGAAAAATTGCAGACCATCATCAGGGCGGAAGAAAAACAAGGACGCCTAAAAAGCGATGCTCCCGAAAGTCATGCTTTTTTTCTGCAAAGCTGGAAAGAGGTGATGCAGCCCATTGAAGGCAGTCATGTGAGTGTTTTAAACGCGCCGACGCTTTTGGAGTAGGGCCTGCCAATAACCGAATTCCGATGACCGATGGCCGACATCCGATAACCGATAACCGATGACCGATGGCCGATGACCGATGACCGATGACCGTGCGAGCCGTTACGTAGACTTGCTGCGGGTGCCTGTTAAAGGATAGCCGCAGCTTAGTCGAGTAGGCGAGTGTCCGCAGATGAAAAAGACCCAACTCTGACTGGAGAGATAACCCCGGTTTCGCGCGCCGAAAGCCCATAAAAAGCCATAAAAAGTCTCACCCAAATTTCTTGAGGCCGAAATCACATCTCCATAAAAAGTCCCATAAAAAGTCTCACCCAAATTTCTTGAGTATCAAAATGCCACACCCAGAATCTAAGCACCTAAGAGTCAAATGAATTCAACAGCATAATCTTGGCACAAAAGTTGATGACACAAGGCATATGAGTCAACCCCTGCGCATGTTCGAACCAGACCGCATCTATTTTGTAACAAACCGAACGATGCAAGGACGTCTGCTCATGCGTCCATCTAAAGATATAAACAACACGATTGGCGGTATCCTGGCTAAAGGTCAGCAGAAATACAATATTGAAATATTTGCCTTTGTTTTCACCTCTAATCATTTTCATTTAATGTTACGCGCCCCTGAAGGCCAACTTTCAGATTTTCTGATGTATATTGAATCCAACATTGCGCGCAAAGTTGGGAAAAAAGTTGATTGGCATGGTAAATTCTGGGAGCGACGTTTTTCGGCAGAGCCCGTTTTAGACGACGATGCCATGATTAATCGAATGATTTATGTATTTAGCCATGGGGTCAAAGAAGGCCTTGTTGCATCCCCAAAAGAATGGCCCGGATTAACCTGCTTTGCCGAAGCCATCGAGGGAGTAAAACGATACTTTCCATGGCATAACTGGTCCGCTTTGAGTAAAGCTCGAAAAAAAAGACAGAGAGTTACCCGAGACCATTTTGTTGAATTTCACTCCATAAAAATCACTCCGATACCTCATTTGAAACATTTAGATGTTAAAGAATATAGAAAACGCTTGAAGAAAATCCTTGAACAAGCACATGCATACGGTCAAGATCGACATGGCACCAAATACTTCCTTGGCAAGCAGACTATTTTGGAACAGCATCCACACTCCAGGCCCAAAACGGTAAAACGCTCGAGTCGCCCCCTGTGTCACGCCACCTGTCCTGTTTTGCGCCAGGCTTTCCGAGAGACCTACAAAGCTTTCCACAATGCTTATAAAGAAGCGTCGGCAGCTTTTCGCTCCGGCCAATGGGATGCCGAATTCCCGCTATACTCTTTCAAGCCACCTGTCCCCTATCATTTGCTCACACCCAATCCAATTTAAGCTTTTTAAACGTTTTCAACGTGAGGATTTTTGAAAATCCATATGTCGAAAAGTATTTTACACACATAAATTTGCGGGATTTATGGCAACAAATGACGTTAGATAAGCTGACACTGCTTAAAGAAGCGGCACACTCGACACGAAGGCTCAAAAAAAAAACAGGAAATCACCTTTTTTAAACACCATTAGAAATTTGGGTGAGACCTTTCCATGGG
>JASMKV010000362.1 GCA_030749035.1 Myxococcota bacterium
GGGTGGTTTCGATGGCGCTGGCGGCTTTTGTGATTTTTGCCGCGTCGATAAAGCCTTTGGCGGCCATGGCGCCGCTGGCCAGGACAGTCATAATGGCGATGACGATGGACAATTCGATGAGGCTAAAGCCTTTACTCTTATACATGATATATCTCTTTGCTGGTTGCGTTATCGGATGCAGTTCATTTCGCATCGTTGTTTGCCTTCTTTGCGGGAAGTGGATTGGAAATTAAGTCTTCGAGCACCGCAATGCGGTCGTGATACTTGCGCACCCTAAGATTGATATTGTTGTTAACCCGTTCGTCCAGATTCTTCTGGAGTTTCGGCTCTTCAAAGTCAAAATGACAGGCTTTGAGTCCACCGACTTCATCACAGACTGGGTCGCGCAGGAGCTTCAGGGTCATCTCCAGATCGTCAAGCAAGGGACTAAGTTTGGCGTTGCGCGGCGTTGAAATGCGCAGGTGACATCTCTCATCAATGAGTCGATAGCTGAAAAGATAGGGCTGGTTCGAGAAGGGATCCTCAAGCAGGCTACTGATGTAGCCATGGTCTTGCAGTTTTTGCAGTGGTCTGAGGGAAGGTTCACCCCTGTCCATGTCGGAACAGGTTTGATTGGGAGAAAACGGCCAGGCATCCTGGTTGTGGTAGTGGGCTTCGGCCGCTGTATGCAGGGCCATCATGTCGCGCACCATTTTTTCCCCGTATTTGTTACGGGCGGTGGCGATGACGCCGGGCAGGGCGGCGGTCGACAGAATGGCCATGACGGTCATCGCGACCGCCAATTCAATCAAAGTAAATCCGTGGGGCTTTTGCATCTTAAACATCCTTTGTTGGGTTCTTAGCCCCTATGTAGAGCAATGGCCGTGCCATCGGTGGAGGATGCAGACCTGTTTTTTAAGATGCTGAAATTAAAGAGTTTATTTTCATGGGTCAGAAATGGGGGGCTTTTTTGGCACAGGTTGTGACAGCTTTGGCGACGGCGTGCAGGACACAAATTGTGCCAGGCTCAGCCCTGCTGTGGCGATATGATCGAGACGTGACCCAAGGTGGGGGCGGCCAAAGGTGACGTCTAAAAGGGTAAGAAAACGTAGCCGGTGGTCATGACCTCGGCAATGATTCTAAACAGACTTAGCACGGCGCCAATGCAGCCAATGCCAAAGCCATAGGTTAAACTTTTAAGTGAAAGTGCCTTGATGCAGATAATAAGTTCCAGCATGTTGCCCCCCTGGATACTGTGTGCGCACCACGAGATATATCAATGGTTGAAGTGCAACAGAACCCATAAGCAAGAAAAAGGTGGCGATCTGGCCAAAAAGTATTTGTGGTTTTTTCCGGGCAAAGGTTTTTCATCCCGATATTTTATGATACTCGATTGACCTCATCACAAAGAGGCCAAAAGCCCCTCTTGTGCGCGCTAAAATTTAAATCCCGTTTTACAAGATGCATCAGCGTCGACCTTAAGGCAGAACCCATATTGCCCTTAGCGTTTTTCACAGTGCAGATAGCAGGTGTAGCCTAACCAACCCTTTGGAACGGGGGGACACATGGCGCCATTACCATGGATAAGCTCCAGGGAATTGCGATGGCCAGCATGGTAATGTTGTTGTTCCAATTCCTTGGCCCGATAGCCACTGGCGCAGATCTCAGCGTCGCCAGGGCTGAGCCGTATTTCATAGGTGCTTGCATCTTCTGCCTCTTCTTTTTGTTTGCGCACCTTTTCTGCCCAAAGGTCCGCCACATCGTCGAGGCGCGGTTGCAAGGTCTGGTCGACTTTTTCGCGCAGCGCATCACTTAAAGTCGGTGGTGCCAGGCGAAAGCTACAAGCGCCTTGTTCTTCTCCCTGGGGACAATGTAGGGGAGCAAAGGTGTTAAGAATATTTTGTGCCTGTCCCGGTTTAGTGCCGAGCTTGGTATCTTCGGGAAGAGCAATTTCGAGCGCGCATCCCTGTTCGTTTTCCATATAGCCCAGGCGATATGGCTTTTGGCTGAGTGGCTCTCTTAAAGATTGGCTTAAAAAACCTTGTGCGACTAAAACCATCATGCCTTTGCTTGAAGCACTTGCTGTACAGAAACTTTCTTCGCCGGGCCAAATCCCATGCTGATGATGGTAGGCTTCGGCTGCTTCTTGCAGGGCAAAAAGATCACGTAAAACCCGTTCCGCCAGCTTTTCTTTGTGGCCGGCGATAAGGCTTGGCAGCATGGAAGTCGAAAGGATGGCCATGACCGTGATCAGGATGGAGACTTGCAAGAGGCTAAAACCGCGCTGTGTTGTTGGGATATGCTTCATCTTCTTCTCCTCTAGTCCCGCACACAGATAAGGGTACAAAGCGGATTTGGGTCGGAGGTGGATGAGGAACAACTCCATCTGTAACGACGGTAATTTCTGTCCCACTTGGAGCCACAGGTTTTGACGGGGGTCAGGTCACAGGCTGCAGAGCGTCGCCCTAAGATGTCGCAGCCATAACCAAGTTTGGCAGCGCTGTTGGTGCAGGATTCGGCGTGATAGCCGCCGGCGCAGACCGCCTTGTGTCCGGAACGAATCGGTTCAGGATAGGAGGGGGCTTCGTGCTGCATTTGTGTCGCCGAGCTCTTGTCTGAACCAGGAAATTGTTCATCAAGGGTGCGGTTAAAATCATCAAGGCCAGAGTCGATGGCGTCCTTGATGCGCGCATGCTGATCCAGGCCTAAAGAAGGTTCGGCAAAAGTAAAAACGCAGACCATGGTTTGACCTTGGGGACGACAGGCGCCGTGATGAAAAAGTTCCAGGGTGGTTTTGATTTTTGGCAAAACCGTAGCGATTTTCTCGTTTTCTGGTGGATGAATTTCCAGGAGGCATTTCGCGTTTCGTTGCACATAGGCGAAGCGATAGGCCTCATTCGAAAAAGGGTCCCGCAAAGGCGCGGTCAAAAAGCCTTCGCGCACCAGGGTGTTGACCGGTAACGTTGATGGATTCTGGTTGCACGCTAAGTTTTGTGCCGGCCATTGGTCGTTTTGGCCGTAAAAAGTTTCTGCCGCTTCTTGTAAGAGGCGCAGGTCGTCGACCATCTTTTCCGCGTATTCCTGCCGGGTGGCGCTGATGACGCCAGGGAGCATGGTGGTTGATAAGGCCGCCATGACGCCAAGCACGATGGCCAATTCGACTAAACTAAATCCGTGTGTCTTTTGCATGGGTGTTCCTTTCTTACTCTTTCTCGCAGGTTAACGAACATTCAAGGTGGTGGGCACAATGACAGCTGCGCTCGCCCTGTATGGGCATCTTGCCCCTTGGTGGACGCCATGTTCGAGTCTTGGGGTCATATCTGTCAATGCCACCCCAGAAATAGGAGCATTCGCTGGCGCGATAGCCCTCGGCGCAAACCCGGTTATTGTTTTGACCGTCTCTGTTGCGTCGAAATTTAATGATATAGGAAGGAAGATCAGGCTTGTTCGTGGTTTCTTCTGCTTCCTCGTCTTCTTGCGCGACTTTGTCGCTGAGATCTTTGGCAAAGGTAGCGATTTTTTCAGCCACCGTGTCTTCAACGCGCTCGGAAAAATTATCGGCTAAAGAAGGGGTCTCAAAATCAAAAGCGCAGGCAAAAAGTTCATTTTGTCTGTCGCAAGAAGGTTCGCGAAACAATTTTAGTGAGGCATGAACCTTTGGCAAAACGCTGGATAGTTTGTTGTTGCGCGGTGTTTGAATACGCAAATGACAGCGACCAAGTTTTTCTTTTACGCTTAGGCTATAGGGTTGCTGGGAAAAAG
>JASMKV010000363.1 GCA_030749035.1 Myxococcota bacterium
AGCCGGGAAATTATTATCTGGTCACCGATACTTGGGTTAGTGATGCCGGTGATATTCTTGCTGGCCCTTATCATCTTGAGGCGAACTTTATTCCTGAGAGCAATGAGGAAATCCCCTATGGCGCCCCTGAAAACCCCATCGAAGTGATTGCTTTTCCTTTTAATGACACGCGCGACACGCAAGCGCCGGCCGCCGATGCATGGGACAGTTATAGCTGTGCTCCCGACACGAATGAAAGCGGCGGTGAATTTGTTTACAAGCTTAGCTTGCCCAGTGGTGGTGATTTAGCCGTAGAACTTGCAGAAAGTCCGGACGTCGATGTGGATATTCATCTCTTATCCCATTTAGACCCAGATGATTGCCTGGAGCGTCACAATACGGAGCTATCGACCCACTTAGAAGCGGGAACCTACTATATTGTCGTGGATACCTGGTCGAACGGCGCGGAGACCTTTTCGGGCACTTACGACCTGAGCATTACCTTCACCCCGGATGCCCCGAGTCCGGAAGGGGAAGGGACCTTAAGTTCGCCCATTCTGGTAAACCAGTTTCCGTTTGTCGATCAGCGTAATACGCAAAGCTCGGAATCAGATGTTTTTGATGTCTACATTTGTGATCCAGACATCGATGAAAGCGGCAACGAATTTATTTACAAGATTGAAGTCCCACAGGCGGGAATTATCCAAGCCCATCTCAATGATATCTCAAATGCGAATGTGGATATTGATATTCATCTTTTATCAGACACGAATGCCGAAAGCTGCCTGATCCGCGGTCATCAAGATATTGTTTTTGCACTTGAAGCGGGCACCTATTATTTGGTGGCAGATACATGGACGAACAGTTCCGGAGAGGCTCTGGCGGGTCAGTATGAGTTAGAAATCCTTTTCTCTCAGGCGCCCGACCTTTCAGATTTTTGTTTGGTTGTTTATGGTGATACCCGGGGAAACAGTTCGAATGATCCACAGCCTGCTCATCGTGCGGTCACGCAGGCGATGAACGAACAATGTGAAAATACAACCTTTGTGCACACCGGTGATTTAGTGCGCTCCGGCAGCAGCACGAGCGATTGGGATACGTTTGTGGAAATTGAGAGTGCGATTTATGATAATGAAGGTATTCTTTATCCGGTGCGCGGAAACCACGATGGTTCCTGGAACAATATGATGACGCGTTTATCGCCTCTGCTCACAGAGACAATTGAAACAAGTCATTATACGCGCACTTTAAGTGAACACTTAACTTTAATTGGCTTGGATTCGGAAAGGTCGGCCGAAGAGCAAGCCTCCTGGCTTGAAGAACAATTGAGTGACGCGGCCCGTGCTGACCATCGTTTTGTGATTGCTTTTCATCGTCCACTCTATCCATCCGCTGGAGGCCATGCCGGCTGGTCCGATGGCAAAACCCATTGGATGCCCATCTTTCAGCAATATGCGGGGCGAATTGTGGTTGTTTCTGGCCACAATCATGCAATGGCCCGGGAAAAGGTTGAGGGTGTTGATTTTGTGACCAGTGGTGGAGGTGGCGCACCTCTCTATAGCTGCAGTCTTCGACATGAAGACACGAAATTCTGTGCCAACAAATATGGTTATTATGTTTGCGATGCGGAGTTAGATTGTGTGGGTTATGAAATCGATGTGGAAACCGGTGCTAAGATAATGATTGATGCTTTTGAAATTATAGGCGACGCAAACTAATGAGGTGGCGGCTTCTTCCTGCTTTCAAAGTTCCGCTCGACATTGCTTCGTTCCAGAAGAGCACATAAACCCAGCGTTTATTCAGCATCATTCAGATTGAGTCCTGCGGGATATCCATAAGAGACATATTGGTCATAACCATGGACCATGACGCTGCAATAGCAATCTGCCCCAGGCTCGGCGCAATTGCGTTCCGGTTCCTCTGGCAGCTCAATGTATGAAAACCATCGTCAATCGGTACCCGCACCGCTTTCCACACCCTAGGCCGAGTAAAATCCATAAAAGGCCAAAGCAAGATTTATGGATTCGCATAGAACCTCTCAGGGATTTTGTTGGCACGAGCACGACCTCTGAAATTTAAGTTCCAGAGGGTCAGGCATCGATGGCGATTGCCTGACCTTGACCAGGCCAAGCCAAGCTAAAGACAATGAACAGCCTGTCTCTTTATAATGAAATTCTGCGCATGAGGGAATTGGAATTATCGCAATCACAGAGCAAACTTTGTTCAGGTTAATTTTGCAAAGATAAGTTGTATTTCTTGATTACGGTCTTATATTTATCTGTTTTCAGCAGTGAATTGGGTAAATGAATATGCCCAAAAGGAATCTTGAGCAATAACTCTTTAACTATTTGGAGATCTTCTGGGGAAGATTCAATTTTGATATATTCACCCGAGTCACTCCTTTTGGCTAAATAGGTGTTGGCCGCTGTGTCGGTATAAATATCCCTGCGCAAATAGATGTTCTCTCCTATTTGGATATACAGATAGGATTCTTCGTCAACAACCTTAGGGACTTTTCTCACGGAAACTTGATATCCACGCTGCAGTATTTCCAATTCATGTCTTTTGGTGAATAAAAAATAATCAATGGCTATTTTGGGTAGCTTGAATTTGGGGATATCACGGTCTTGAAACATCAGGTAATCATCAAAAATCATGATTCCATTTTCCTTTAACAGACTAAAAGATAATATTGCGTCTTCCAATACTTCATAGGCATCATGACTTCCATCAATGTATATGATATCAAAGGAGTTTGGTTTAAGGCCCTTGAGGACAGCACCAGAACGACCTTTTATGAATTTGAATCTATTCTTATGGGGGGTGATTGACAAATTATGTGTCAGATTCTCCCATTCCAGCATATCAATACCGGTATAGGTCGAGTTTTTGCCTGTGAGGATATTGTCCAAAAACCAAAATGCGGACCTCCCTTCATATACCCCTATTTCCAAGAGGTGAGTGTTTGATTTGCCAATATAATCTTTCAATAAACGTTTCCAGGTTTCCGCATTGCCTGATGTCCAATCTGAAGAAAATCGATAGTTGGAATTGTTGCTGCTCTTCGTGTTGGCCTTTTCTTCGAGGGAGCAAGTGGGAAATGAGATGAAAATTAAGCAGAAAATAAATGCTTTGCTTATGTTTTGAGGTCCACAACAAGAATAAGGACTTGGTTCTGTACGATTCATAGGGTGATTAAAAGCTATGCGGGAGTGGAGGTCAAGGGAAGATCTGATGTAGAGACGCAGGGGCTTAGAAGAGGCATTGATTTCTAAAGAGACTCCCCAACTTGCTCCGGAGTGTCTCCTTGCGCTTGTTACTTTTTAGAGTATTCAATGCGGCGATAAGGGCCAGGGGATAGGAGCCAAATCCATGGGGTCGTAGTCTAAACATTTTTTCTGTCAAAAGACTTTCTTCGCTTGTGCCGAAATCGTTTCAAAGACCAACACAAGACCTCGCCATCCGCAGACAGTTGTCACCATGAGCCTGAAAAGCAAATAACAAAGAGGATCGTTTTTTTATGAGGAATAATTTTCGAAAAAACGAATCCCTAATCAGCAAAAGCAAAGTCTGGAATTTGCTCAACAGCGGTAAGCACACCGCCGAGTGGATGCTCTTCTAAGAAGGCCTGCTCGTAATCGGGGGTAAACTCATTTTTGAGTAAGCCCACCTTCGCACCCATGGCGATGGGCAACGAGAGGTCGAGTTCAAAGATATCACCGATCACGACAAGATCGGTCCATTCCAGTCCATGATCGACAAGGAGTTGATTGAGTACGGCGTGATATTTTTCCCGTCTAAGCAACACCGGTCGTGGCAGGCCTGGCAGATCCATGGATTCGGGGACCGCATCAAAGTTATCGTCGAGGACATACTTCTTGGCGGAGCCGTGCACCCGCTCCACCAGCCAATCGAGGCTGCAGCCACCCTCAGGGGTCTCGCCTAAAGAACGCAGTTTGTTGCGCACCGGCTCGGTGTGGGAGTTTGTCACCACGTAAGTGGCGGTGTCTTTAAGCGACTCAAGCACGGTTTTTGCCCCGGGGCGAAAGCAGTTGTTGGTCTTCGGGTAGTTGTATTTGTAGAGAATGCCATCGAGGATTCGGCTGCGCTCTTCCTTGGAGTTGAAGGCGCCTGCATGATCGAAGACCTTGCGGGCGATGGGCATCATTCGCAGATAGGGGTCGACGATGGCCGGGGCAACGATGCGTCCGCCAAAATCCCAACCATAGATATGGGGATTTTCTGCCACCTCTGCTTCAAAGCGGGTGGCCAGGTCCAGGACTTCGTCGAGGGGCAGGCCGGAGAGGGTGCTCACATCCTCAAGATAGCCTTGGCGGTAGGGATGCCCTTCTTCTTCCGCATCGGTCATGGTTCCATCAAAATCTAATACCAGCAGGCGAGTCATGGTGCTTTCCTTTATCTTCGTGGTCGCTTCTCTCAGCCCATCCTTAAAGACAGTCCCTCAGGTGCCTCAGGCTGCAAGCTTCCAGTTTTTTCTCCCGGCGCACTAAAGCAGAATTCCCTCTGAATTTAAAGTGCCATTTGGGGCATTCTTACTATTTTGTGCTGGCGGCGGCGAGCTTGCTGGTGCAAGTTGTTGAGCATTGTCGATCTGGTCACCGCAACATTCAAAAGGCTTTTCGCATAAGTCCTGGCCACTCGACGCGTTGAGGTACAAGGGTCTCAAAAAGCATTTGATGCCCGACGCTTTTGGCCCCCCTCTGCCATCAAGATAAAAGCGGCTCTCTAAAAACAAAGCAGAGTCAGTATGTTAAGGCACGCAGCTTCTGGCACAAGATCTGCAAAACCGCAAAGCAACAACCAACCCTTCAACCTAAAGAAGAAAACAATGAAGAAAATATCACTACAACAAGAAGAAGTTATGAATCTCTCACGAATTGTCGCTGGTGGCAG
>JASMKV010000364.1 GCA_030749035.1 Myxococcota bacterium
AGGAGGTATGGAAAACCGAGTCCACTTCATCCATACGCTTCCCTGCAGCAATCCCACACACCTGTGTTTTCTTCCCAAAAACCAAAATATCAGGTGTCATCCCATGGTGCAGAAAATCCCACCACAAGCCTGTCCCCACAAAGCCTGTTTGCACCTCATCAAAAATCAAGAGTGCCTCACGCTCGTCGCATAGGCGACGCAAACCCTGCAAAAATTCAGAGCGAAAATAATTATCACCGCCCTCACCTTGAATCGGTTCAATGAGAATAGCGGCGACCTGATCTTGATACGCATCAAAAACGTTATCGATATCCGCATAAGCCTGAGCCTCTAGCGCCTCTGTGGCCGCCTTCGCTTCTTTATCGAAGGGAAAAGCCATTTTCGGGTTTGTGACCCGTGGCCAATCAAAAAGCTCAAAATGCTCGGTCTTGCGTTTGTCATGTGAATCAGTGCACGAGAGGGCATAGCCTGTCCGACCATGAAAGGCCTGTTTAAAATGTAAGATCACGCTTTTTTTCGAAAGTCCACGGGCTGCGTTTTTACGTTTTTTCCAATCCATGGCCGATTTAATGGCATTGTCCACCGCCGGACCACCACCTTCAATAAAAAACAAGTGTGGCAACTTGCCGGCGAGTGTGGTGCGACCAAACGTTTCGACAAAGTTCGCATATTCTTCGGTGTACACATCGCAGTTCGAAGGTTTATGCAGCCCCAAGCGCCCTAAATGTTCGACAAAATCTGGCTCATCCAAACCTGGGTGATTAAAACTTAAAGGCCTTGCTGCAAAAAAACAAAAGAGGTCGAGTAAATCTTTTCCTGTGCGGGCATCGTGCAAATAGTGGCCCTTGCTTTTAAAAGGGTCAAAAACGAAGGGCATCCCATCGGGCAGCATCCATTTCGCGATAGACTTATGAATAGATTTTGGGCCAATCGTCGTCATCGTCCTGCTCCATAGCAAGCACTTAGGCTAGAGACAAGGGAGGATTACTTTTCCCTACATGGACAGGATCGTGTTCTACACGCCTCGACGCTTAGGATCCCAAATGATTTTATGGACTTGCAGCTGAAAGCGCACATCCAAACCGTCTTCCAAAATCCATTGCACCAGGTCCGCATCCGGCATCGCACCATGGACAGTCCCCATCAGCACTTTCGCAGAAGCGCTTAAGCGATGGCGCTGTAGAAGCGCCCTGGCCCATTCATAATCCTGACGATCGGCAATCACAAACTTAAGTTCATCGTCTGCGCGCAAAACCTGCAGATTCTCGTAAAGATTTGCACCTTCCTCGCCGCTAAAGGGTGTCTTCATGTCTACAATGCGCATCACCCGCGGATCGACGGCAGAAATATCCAGGGAACCACTGGTCTCCAGGAGAACTTGATGCCCCCGATCACAGAGCCTGGTCATCAGCCTATGGATATTTTCCTGCAAGAGTGGCTCGCCACCGGTAATTTCAACCAAAGGATGCCCCAGCGCCTCTACAGCTTTCTCTATCGCCTCTAAAGTCATGCTCTGTCCTGCATGAAAAGCATGCGGCGTGTCACAATAACGGCAGCGCAAATGGCAAGCACTGGTCCGAACAAACGTACAGGGCAATCCCGCATGGCTCGACTCACCCTGGATCGAAGCGTAAATCTCATGGATCATGAGACTGTCTTGGGGCACATCACGCAAAAGCGCCAAACGTGTATTTTCCTGCATATCCATCCTAAACGATCCGCCCTCTCCTTAACGGGCACAAAATCGTGGGTCAAGCCTAGCCTTTAAGGAAAGCTTTGGATACATGCCAAAATATGGATGATAAAACTTTTATAGCCCTTGCAGGCAATATTGGCTGCGGCAAAACAACCGCCGCAAAACTGCTTTCACGCCATTTTGGTCTTGAACTTTTTGATGAACCGGTCATCGATAATCGATTTTTAGCCAACTATTACGCCGATATGCGACGTTGGTCCTTTACTCTACAACTCGAATTTTTGATCAAGCGTGTCGAACATCACGAGCTTATCGAAAAAGTACCGAAGAGTTGCATCCAGGATCGCACGCTCATTGAAGATCCAGAAATTTTTGCCAAATATCTGCATGGTCTTGGACATATGACCGACAACGAGCTCGAACTTTATTTTGACTATTTTCAGCGCCTGAATAAAAATATTCGCCAACCAGACAAAATTATTTTTCTTGAATGCCGGGATATGGATGTGTTGACCCAACGCATCTCTAAACGGGGTCGTGAAGAAGAAAAAGACATTCCTGTGGAATTTTTAATGGGACTCAACGGTTACTACAGCGCCCTGCCCAATATTGTTGAATCCAAATACGGCATTCGTATGATGCGTTTTGATGTCTCCAAATTCAATATTCATGAGCCGGAACAGGCCAAAGCTTTTGTGGGTGCGGTCGAAGATTTCTTGGCCAGCTAGCTAAATCGCAACACGTTCAAGATCGGTATCCGCATTATTCACTTGCGCCAGATCTCTATGGGCGCTTTGCTTTTCTGAAACACTCACGGCAGAAGCCACCCGTGATTGAGCTTGTGAGCGATTGGCACGATACCAAGACCGCAGTGCCAACTCCTCAGTTTTTTGCGGTTTCAAAGTAAGCTCTTTAACTTGACGCTCCTTAAGCATTTGTTTGACAAAACGCTCATCTGCCGTTTCAAGTAAATTGCCGCTGGCGTCATACGTGTCATCCGACATATTGCGACTATACGAGTCCAGAAAGTCATCGTAAGCTTCCTGCATTTCCTGCATCGTCGCCGCAAAGCCCAAGCGCAACTGCATCGTCATTAAACCTTCAGCAAAATCATCCGTACTTGCACTGGTTGCTGCAACCGCACTCAAAGCCACGCTTTGGTGCTTATCAATCTCGCCTTTGCGACGCATGCGATTGATATTAAGAAGCATCGCATGACGGTCGAACTGGCCTTTGAGTTTCGGAGCGAAAAATCCTTCGACTCTTTCGAGCATGCTTTCATGCGCCGCGACCGCATCCGAATCGCCAGCTTTCTTGGCCTTGTTTTTTGCTCTCACAATTTGTCTGGACAAAATACGTTCGGCAAAAAAGAGCGTATCCGAATCGCTCGTTCCTGTTTCTAAGCGCCCCAGAAAATCATCCACCGCTTCAGCAGAGAAGCCGTCTTTCTTGAGCTTGTTCACGCAAGAACCAATTTCTCGTTTGTTTAAAGTGCTTGGCAATACATCCGCAAAAAAGTTTTCAAACTTGTTGAGCAAGGTCGGCTCTGCGCACGTAAAGTTCCCGTCCGCAAACCGGCGCTTAATTTCCCACTGTGCCCACTGCAGATCATCCTGATCTTCAACGCCTTTGAGCTGGGCAAGAAGTCCACGCACATCACGCTTGGTTAAAACGCCACCTTCGCTCTCCAAACGTTTAAGCTCTTTACGAAAAGCCCAACGATTAACCGAAAAGGTAATCTTATCGTTCGCCCCATCCCCCAAACCAAGTCGGTAACCACGCTCAAGCAAATAGTCACGTAAAAGCGGAACATCACCAGAACGGCCGGGAATACGTCGTAATTGGCCAATGACTGGTGCCAAATCCTTCGACTCTGGACAATTTTTATCGAGAAAGGCAATTAAATCCTGCTGACTCTCAGGTGAAAAGCGGGCGGTCACCATTGCCAGAATATTTTCACGAAGTTCACGTTTGTCGGTCTTACCACTGGCCATGTCGCCGGCAATGCGACGGGTCTCCAGCATGCTTGCACAGCTGTCGGAAGTCACAGGCATATGCAGCGCTTCGCCAAAAAGACGCGCCACCACAGAGCCATGCAAAGGCGCGATGGGCTTGTCTTCACGCTCCTTGGTAGCCTCAGTCTGACGCACGCTCAGTGGTCGTTTGGCCTCAATATGTAAGTTCGACAGCTTCATGGTATAGCTCGGCCCATTAACGGGTCTTATGTTGAGTATCGGCCTCTTTGGCCGCAAGGTGTGTCATATCGGCCGATCAGGCCAAAAATCGCTCCAAGGCCTTACGGGCCGGACCGCTGAGGGGCTCTTTGAGTGGATCTTCAGTCATTTTAAGGACTTGAGTCGTTTTTGCCCCTCTTGTCTGGGGCGGAATATAGACCGAAACGATCACTTCACGATGGGTTAAGATGTGTTTAAAACGATATTTGACCCGCCCCAGAGCAATACCCAGGCGCTCCTCAATGTCTTTTTTTGCCTTGGCACCAAGCGCCGCAGGAGGCTCCCAGAGGCCCGCCCACAAACCATCCAAAGGCCGCTGTTCAAGTAAAAATGCCCCATGCGTGTCTCTGACAAGCGCCAAGGCCAGCTTCAGCGTTTTCCTCTCCACCCTGGCCTTCAGCTTTGGATACGCATCAACATCGCCGACCGCCCATGCGGCACATTTTTTTGCCAGAGGACATTCTGCGCACAAGGGAGCACGAGGCCGACACAAAAGTGCGCCAAATTCCATCAAAGCCTGATTCATATCACCAGGCTCGGGGCCTTGCACCAACTCTTCGGCCCAAGTCCACAGTGCCTCTTGCCCCGCCTTTGATTTAACTTCATGCTTCAGCGCGAAGAAGCGCCCCAAGACCCGCTCAACATTACCGTCGACCAAAGGCGTCTGCATACCAAAAGCAATCGACGCGATAGCACCGGATGTATATCGACCAATCCCAGGTATACGCTCTAACTTTTTAAGATCTCTGGGCAAGACACCACCATGTTCTTGTAAAACATACTCGGCCCCCGCATGCAGCAAACGGGCACGTCGATAATAACCTAAACCTGCCCAAGCCTCACACACACGGTGCACCCCCGCAGCGGCCAAATGTGCAATGTCAGGAAATTCCTGCATAAACTTTTGATAGCGTGGAATCACTGTATCGACTTGGGTTTGCTGCAACATAATTTCAGAAACCCAAATGGCATAAGGATCGCTGACGCGTCTCCAGGGCAAGTCGCGTTGATGTTTTTTGTAAAACTTAAGCAGGTGCTTACGCAAATAGGAAATATTTCGCGTCTTCACAATGGCCCTTCATTCGAACCCGTGACAAACTGTACAACCTCTTCGCGATCACAACGTTTGAGATCTGCGGCCAAGCCCTCGTAAACCGCCTCGCCCTCATAGAGCATAACCACCCGATCACAAATAGGCAGCAGAACAGCCAAATCATTGGAGACAATCACCGTCGCCATGTGCAGCGAACGCGTCAAACGCACCACCAAATCTAAAATCATGGCCGCAGCGACCGGATCCAGACCAGCGGTCGGCTCATCAAATAAACCAATTTCTGGGGAGGTGATGGTGGCCCGTGCAATGCCCACACGTTTTTGCATGCCGCCTGAGAGTTCCGTCGGAAAACGCTCCTTGCTCTGTAAAAGCCCCACGTCATTCAAACGCGCCTCAACCCGGTGCACAATCTCTCCATCATCAACGCCCTGGCGCCTTAATGGAAAAGCAACATTCTCAAAAACCGAAAAGCCATCAAAAAGCGCGTTGTTTTGAAATGACATCCCCACACGTTTTTGCCAACGCTCACGCGCATCCAAGGGCAAATGCTCAACCCGCTCGTCATGAATCAAGAGTTCTCCCGATGACACCGAAAGCAATCCGGCAATGGTCTTGATTAAAACACTCTTGCCCGAAGCCGCAGGCCCAATCAGACCAACAATCTCTTCTTTTTGTACTTCTAAGGAGATTTCACGCAGAACATCGGTTTGAGCCAATTGTACTGAAACCTTGTTTAAATCGATCACGACTCAGTCTTCCGCATCCTGTTGACGGCTAAAAAACCGCCCAAGTGAAATCTTTTTGATATGTGGCGAAAGCCAATATCGCCCTAAGGTTCCACCAAAAAGCATACTCGCTAAATACAGACTCACCGCGGGTAAAACCGGTACGCCAAAAATCTCAATATCGTAGTTGCCCAAAATAACCAACGACCCACCAATTAAACCACAAGCCACAAGCCCCATAAAAATCGTCACACCAAGCGCATCAACCGTCCTGACGATACGCTCAAAGCTCGGGTTGTTGACCTGAATCGCCAATTTACCCGTCTCCAAATCGGTTAACACCTGTGAAACGGTGATGGGGATTTCTTTGACAAAACCACTGGCGCGAAAAAGATTTTTAAATGCCGACTCACCAATATCAGGAATACTTAAACGCTCATCTAAAAGCTGCTTTACAAAAGGTTCACCCAGCGCCAACACTTCAAGATCAGGATCAAGAGTTCGAATCACGCCCTCAACAACCACCGCACAGCGACCGCACATCACATATTCACCCGGTATACGGATTTTATAACGTGCCGCTAAATCAAAAAGTTCATTCAGCAACTGCGCGCCTGCCACTTCGTCTTTATAGGAGTCCTGATTAAAGTAATCGGTCAACAGCTTCGCACAGTCGTCACGCAACTCACGCAATGAAATACGCACATCGGGCACGCCTACACGATAAAGCAAACGCGCCACCGTGTCCGCGTCACGCGTACCTACCGCAACAACCAACATGACCAAATTATCCCGCATCGCCGGCGAAATTTGCCCAACAGCCCCAAAATCCAGAAGACCAAAACGGTTGTCATCTAAAATCAAAGAGTTCCCAGGATGCGGATCCGCATGAAACAGACCATCCACAAAAAGCTGCTCAAAGGCTGCAATCACAATATTACGAGCGATTTCTTTCGTATCATGCTTGTTTCGATCAAGATCGGCGATACGCGTACCGACAATCAAATCCATCGTCAGGACAGTCTTGGAACTCAGCTCCTCATAGACCTTGGGCACCGTATAGGTTCGCTCTTTGCCAACGGTGTTTTCATAAAAACGCTTGAGGTGTCTGGCTTCTCTTGTAAAATCAAGTTCACCTAAAAGCGCCTGTTCAAATTCATCAACGACATCTTTAGGGGTGACCAGTCCCGTTTCTTCAACGATGGCTTCAAGCAGATGCGCCAAGCCACGTAAAAGGTCGAGGTCATTAATGATCGAGTTTGCAATAGATGAGCGCTGGACCTTCACGGCAACCTGCTCTCCGCTATGCATAACAGCCCGATGAACTTGCGCTATCGAAGCGCTGGCCAGTGGTTTCTCGTCAAACTCTTTGAAAAGATTTTCGACTTTGTCGCCTAAACCTTTTTCAATCGAAGCTTGAATCTCCTCAAAGGCAATAGGTTCAACCTTGTCCTGTAATTCACTTAAAGCTTCAGGAAAACCACGCGGCAATAGATCATGACGCGTTGAAAGGATTTGCCCAAACTTAATAAAAGTTGGGCCTAAGTCTTCGAGGAGTTCTTTAAAACGATGTGCTGTTGAAGAAATCTCAAGGCTAACCTCGGCAGGCACTTTGCCTGTGCTTTTTTTGTCGCGGCGTTTTTCTAAAAAATGGTCGAAGCCATGGCCGGCCAAAACACCGGTAATTTCACGAAGGCGACCTAAGTTGGCGAACGTTTTTGCTAAAGCCATCGCTCACGATTCTATGCCACAGATGGCAAATCCGCCAAGATATCTGCATATAAAGGAAAATCTTTTGTCAGCTCTTTCACCTCTGCCTTGACCTTCGCCAAATGCTTCTCATCCTCTGGGGCCTGCAGTGCTAAGTCAATAAGTCGAGCAGTTTCAACCATTTGCTCTTCTTCCATGCCCCGAGAGGTCAAGGCTGGGGTACCCAGGCGAATACCACTGGTGACAAAAGGTGTCTCAGGATCAAAAGGAATTTTATTTTTGTTCACGGTGATCTCGGCTTTTTCCAGGGCTTTTTCAGCAATCTTACCAGTGAGCTTCTTTGCACGCAGATCAACCAGGACCAAATGATTGTCCGTCCCACCGGAAACCAGATCATAGCCATGCGATAAAAGTGCCTCTGCCAATGCCGCAGCATTGAGCTTAATCTGCTTTTGATAGGCCTTAAAGCCCGGACCAGCCGCTTCTTTAAAAGCCACCGCTTTGGCCGCAATCACATGCATCAAGGGGCCACCTTGAATGCGCGGACACACGCCGCTGTCGAGTCCTTTAGCATATTCTGCTTTGGCCAAAATAATCCCGCCACGAGGGCCGCGCAAAGTCTTGTGGGTGGTCGATGTCACATAATCCGCATACGGCACAGGCGATGGGTGTTCATCGGCAGCAATCAATCCGGCAATATGTGCCATATCAACCATGAGACGCGCACCGATAGAGCGGGCTATCGCACCAAAGCGCGCAAAATCAATTTCTCTTGGATAAGCACTGGCGCCTGCAATCATAAGTTTGGGCTTGTACTCCTGGGCCAAAGCTTCAACCTCATCATAATCAATACGTTGATCATCCTCGCGCACCCCGTAGGAAATCGCATTATAAAGTCGGCCAGAAAAATTGACCGGCGAACCATGGGTAAGATGGCCTCCGGCATCGAGGTCCATCGCCAGAAAGGTTTCCCCTGGCAGCAAGGCGTGCATAAAAACCGCCATATTGGCCTGCGAGCCCGAGTGCGGTTGGACATTTGCATATTCTGCACGGAAGAGTTTCTTGGCACGCTCACACGCTAAGTTTTCCGCCACATCCACCATGCCACAACCACCATAATAGCGCTTGCCTGCAACACCCTCTGCATATTTGTTGGTCAACACAGAGCCGGTGGCTTCGAGTACTGCATGCGACACAAAATTTTCAGAGGCGATCAACTCAAGGCCGTACTCTTGACGCGCAACCTCTCCGCGAATTGCCGTATAAATCTCTGGATCGAATTCACGTACATGTTCTAATCTTCCAGCCATAACAACCTTCCTTAACTTTCAATCAGCTCAACCCGCTGCGCGTGTCGGCCGCCCAAGAATTCACTTTCTAAAAAAGCATCCACAATCCGTAAAGCCATCTCTTGGTCGACAATACGTTCGCCAAGACAAAGAATGTTGGCATCGTTGTGTTCTTTGGCAAGTTTCGCAAGCTCCACATTGGTGCACAGCGCCGCCCTGATGCCTTTTTGCTTATTCGCGCTCATCGCCATACCCTGACCACTGCCGCACACAAGCACACCTAAGCTGACTTGACCACCCTGCAACGCCTTACAAACTTTACGCGCATACACGGGGTAGTCGACCGATTCATCCGAATCGACGCCTAAATCTTGAACAACAATGCCTTTGGATTTTAGATGATCTGCTACGAGCAATCGCAGCTGACGACCCGCATGGTCTGAACCAAGCGCGATATTCACGATAAGCTCTCGAAACTAACTTTGATGGGTTTTAATATAAGTGACTGCATCACCAACAGTACGCAGACCTTCGGCTTCTTCATCCGGGATTTCAAATCCAAATTCATCTTCCATTGCCATCACCAATTCGACAACATCCAACGAATCTGCACCTAAATCATCGGTGAAAGATTTGTCCACAGCAACATCATTTTCAGCCACACCCAGCTGCTGAACAATAATGGATTTAACTTTTTGCTCAATGACTTTTGCTTCTTCCATCACAAACCTCCAAAAACCCTTGACGGGCCATGCTTGGGAGCATCTTTTCGCTACCTTTAAGTCACCGCTTTAACAAGAGGTCGCCTAAAAGCCAACCGGAAAATCCCGTTTAAATGGGCTGATTCACAGCCTGAGCAGCATCGACGAAACTTAGAAGCGATACCACAAAAAAAGGGCCCTACAAGAGGGCCCTTTTAAATATTCTATATTAAGCTGGTTGACTTAGAAGCCACCCATGCCGCCAGGCATTCCGCCGCCCATGGCAGCAGGATCCATCGCAGGAGCACTGTCCTTCTTAGGCTTTTCAGCAACCATAGCGTCGGTTGTCAAAAGCAAAGAAGCAACTGAAGCTGCATTTTGCAGCGCAGTACGCACAACTTTAGAAGGGTCAATCACGCCCATCTGCACCAAATCACCGTACTCTTCGCTACGGGCATTGAAACCAAAAGTTCCTTTGCCTTGACGAACTTTGTCAAGAACGATGGATGAATCAAGACCAGCATTGCCTACGATTTGACGAAGGGGTTCTTCAATCGCACGCTTGATAAGATTGATTCCGAATTGCAAATCGCCTTCTTCTTCAAGCTTCTCAAGTTCAGGCAGGGCGCGCAATAAAGCCACACCACCACCAGGAACAATACCTTCTTCAATCGCCGCACGTGTGGCATGCAATGCATCCTCAACACGAGCTTTCTTTTCTTTCATTTCAGCTTCTGTTGCCGCACCAACACGTACAACAGCAACCCCGCCAACAAGCTTAGCAAGACGCTCTTGCAGCTTTTCACGGTCGTAATCAGAAGAAGTCTCTTCAATCTGACCACGAATTTGACTTACGCGGGCCTGAATGTCTTTCTTCTTGCCTGCACCGTCAATCACGGTTGTGTTGTCTTTGTCGACGACAATACGCTTAGCTGTACCCAAATCGTCAACGCTCACGTTCTCAAGCTTAAGACCAAGGTCTTCGCTGATCAGCTGACCACCGGTCAACACTGCGATGTCTTGCAACATAGCCTTGCGACGGTCACCAAAGCCTGGAGCCTTCACGCCGGCAACCTGTAAGGTGCCACGCAATTTGTTCACAACCAAAGTTGCCAATGCTTCACCATCAACATCTTCAGCGATGATGAAAAGAGGACGGCCACTACGGGCAACGCCTTCAAGCAAGGGCAAGAGATCTTTCATGTTGGAAATTTTCTTCTCGAAAATCAAAATTTGAGGATTTTCAAGAACAACTTCCATACGCTCTGGATCAGTGACGAAGTAAGGAGAAAGGTAACCGCGGTCAAACTGCATACCTTCAACAACTTCAAGTTCGGTTTCCATGGACTTGGCTTCTTCAACGGTAATCACGCCTTCTTTGCCAACTTTTTCCATCGCTTCAGCTAAAATAGTACCGATGGTTTCATCGCCATTCGCTGAAATAGTACCGACCTGAGCAACTTCTTTGTGGTCACGTGTGACCTTAGAAAGCTTCTGCAGCTCAGTCACAATCACACCAACGGACATATCGATGCCACGCTTAAGGTCCATCGGGTTAGCGCCTGCAGCCAAAAGCTTCACACCTTCACGATAAATCGCTTGGGCTAAAACTGTTGCTGTTGTGGTTCCATCACCGGCAACGTCTGATGTCTTGGAAGCAACTTCCTTAACCATCTGTGCACCCATGTTTTGGAAATGGTCTTCAAGCTCAATTTCCTTAGCCACAGTCACACCATCTTTGGTTACATTGGGAGAGCCAAAGCTCTTCTCAAGAATAACGTTACGACCTTTAGGTCCCAGTGTGACTTTAACTGTGTCAGCTAAAGTATTAATGCCTGTGAGTATTTGCTCACGGGCACGATGTTCAAAAATAATTTCTTTTGCACTCATTAATATTCTCCTCGTTCGATTGCTCTACTCGAGCACACCTAAAATTTCGTCTTCACGTAAAATCAAATGCTCGATACCATCAAGCTTGATTTCACTGCCCGAATACTTGCCAAAAAGTACGCGGTCGCCTTTTTTAAGATCCAAAGCGATTTGTGTACCATCATCAAGACGCTTGCCATTTCCTACAGAAACAACTTCACCTTCTTGTGGCTTTTCTTTTGCACTGTCAGGAATAATGATTCCTCCAGCAGTTTTCTCTTCATTCTCAATACGCTTAATCAATAAGCGATCTTGCAATGGACGAAACTTCATAATTGCTCCTTTGTTGTCCAAATATTCTTATCAAATCCCATTAATTCAACACGCCAAGGCTTTTCACGATAAAGCTCCAAAGCCTCAGCTCGGAGGCGATTTACTGGGTATGGATGAGCTTGTCAACTGTTAAAAACATTTGCATTTGTGCCGCAAAGCACTGAAAGAATGACACTTTTCTGAGTCAAATAGCAATCAAAGGGAACGATTGCTAAAAAAGGGATCGCTTGGGCGTCTAAACTCAAGAGCGATGGGCACGAAAAAGCTCCATATAATGCTTCGACACATCCTCGGGGCTTAAGCTCAAAATTCGCGCATATTCCGCGACAAAGCCTCTGACATAGACGGGCGCCGGCAAACGCTCGAAGTCATTTTCTTCAATGGCCCGCAGATAGTGTTTTCCTATTTTTGTTATTTCAGCCACATCCTCAAGCGTGGCCTGGCACGACTCGCGGGCATCTTTAAGAAAAGCGCCATCGAATTTCGTTTCTGCTGAAATCTCAAAGCTTTCAGGAACAACCAATTTGCCTTTGGGCCCCTTGAGGGGTTGTTTCACCACGGGTTCGCCCACCACCTCTTCAGGCACCTCTTCTGAGGCAACTTCGTTTTCCTGCTCGGGTAAAAACTTGCGTAAATGTTCCGGCAAATCATTTGCCGTCAGATTGGAACGTTCCGGACCTCGTGGCTTGGCCTTGGGCACATATTCAGAAACCACTTTAATATCCTTAGGTGCCTCTGGAATCTTTAACTTTTGTCGTTGTGGCGTCTTTACTTCAAAATCTGCGGGTTCAATATCGCCTGCGTTTAAAGCCCGATCGTAAGCCGCTCGTCTATCTGGATCACTCAAGACGCGATAGGCTTGCGCCAATTCCTTGCGGTGACGCTCACGCTCATCTTCATCCAGCATAGAATAAGTGACTAAAGAAATATTATCAAAATAGATTTTTATTCGTTCAAAAGCCCGCTCAACATCATCAAAGCTGGCATTCGCACTCACATCGAGCACATCATAAAGGGTTTTTTCAACCTGCAGGCTCATTCGCCCCCCATGCCTAATGCAAAAGCAATCTGGCGCACACTCTGAGAAGCCATGGCATCGGGACTATCCATAATCAGAGGCCGTCGATGACGAACCGATTGCCAAACCGCGTCGTCGTAAGGAATATTTCCCAGATGGTTCATCTGAATACCAAAATATTTGCGGCAGGCCTGCTGCATGGCCGCCCCCAATTCTTCCTCTTCTGGCGAACGCACTTGATTCACGACCAGGTCAAAAGGGAATTTTGCCATTTGCTCCTGCAAATAAGCGCCACCCTCAGGATCTTGTTCGGCCACTCTGCGCAATAAGTCCGCCGGCGTTCTTAAACCCTGTTTACCTGGATTGCGTATCACATCATGTACAATAGGCTTAAGATCCCAATTCATCTCAAGCGCCTTAAGACGTCGGTAATAAGCCGCTTTTAAAAATCGATAAGCATTTTCGACTGAAGTCGGTTCGGGCGACACCATTAAAACACCACGCTTGGCCACCAAAAAGAAATCCAAAATATTAAAACCGGTACCACCACCCAAATCAATGATGACATAGTCCACATCTAATCGAGAGACTTCGCGCAAAATTCGAATTTTTTGTGTGTATTTGGGATTGGCCGCCTCAAGCAAATCCATGGCGCCTGAAATCAAACCCAAACCTGGCACTGTGGTGCTCGCCACGATTTCCTGGAGGTTATCAATCCGCCGACTCACAAAATCGGAAAGACTTTGGCGCGGCGTGTTCATCCCCAGACATGTATGTAAATTGGCGCCACCCAAATCCGCATCAAGAAGTATCGCTTTTTTGCCAATGGATGCCAAATGCACACCCAGATTCGCCGCTAAAATAGATTTACCGATACCACCCTTACCACCGCCAATCGCAATAATATCGGCGCGCGAAGCAATCACACTGTCGACCTCTGACAAAAACGTGTTCTCCGCATAAGACACATCTGAATCGATACCGATGGCATGCTCACCCCCTTGAGGTGGACTTTCACTCTCAGGTTCTTCTCTATATAAGCTGCCGGTATCCATCAGCCTCTTAGACCACGACTCTGGCGCAAGCTCAAGATGATTTAGGCAATTCCTGCAAAGATGAAATCAGTGCAGCGTTCATCGAGATTGATCCATCTCTTCTAAAAAATCCAAAATCTCGGGGTAAATTTCTTCGGGTGCATGCCGTCCGACCAACAAATCAATATGGCCATAATCCGCCTTATCACCAAAGTGACAACCTATTTCCCGATAGCGTAAAATATCCGATTGCATACGGTGTAGAGCGCCAAATACGCTGCTCGGCGGCGCAACCCGATCACGAGAGCCCGCCATGGCCAAAACGGGTGCCTCAATTTTCTCCAAATGCCTTTCAAAACCATAAGGCCACGCATAAAGATCTTGATGGGCCATTTGCGAGGTCATTTCCAACAAGAGTTTCAAGGGCACATCATTCATCGCATGCTTGGCCAAAAAAGGCACCAAATCCGCATCAACATTATCCGAATTCATCAAAATGCCATCGGCCAAACGCGAAGAAATACGCCCAAAACGTCCCGCCGTGCCAAAAAGCCCCGCCAAGGGTAAGCGCCAATGCTGATTGTTCGGTGCCAGTCCCTTAGCGAACTTCAAAAGTCGTTGTTCAGAGCGCCCCAGCTTTAACTCACAAATAAGAGGTGCCCCAATCGTGGCAATCGACTTGAGTTCAGGTAAACACCGCGTCGCTAAAGCATAAAAAAGCATGCCGCCCATACTGTGCCCTACCCCATGCAAATGTGCACTTTGGGCATGCTCAAGCACCAATTCCATGGCCGCGGGCATATCCTGCTCCAGATAATCCCCAAACCCCCAATTGTATTCGAGGCTTTCTGTGGGAACCGGCGCCACACTTTCGCCCGCACCCCTTAATTCCAACACATAAACCGCAAAACCACGCGCTGCCGCAGCTTTGGCCAGAGAGTAATTTTTCTCCGCATCCATCGAAAAACGATTTGAACCAAAGCCATGCACCATCAAAACGGGAAAACGGCGATCTCCGCTGCCGGCGTGAAAATAGACCGCCAAACGCCAGCCATCTGCAGTCGTCGCACGTAAGAGCTCCATATCCATCATCCCACTAGAACCTCTTCATGAGTGAAATGCAAGCAATTTCAGGACGTTGAAGTCCTTGCCCTCACCCTCAAACGCCCATAAAGGTCTTTTTAGACTTTCTTCGACCAATAATTTGACTCTCTACAAGACTCGAATATGCTTATTCTGAGGGCAAAAAAGAGTTGTCGCCGTTTTTTTGACTGGTTGCACTTATGCCCTTAGAATGGTTAGTAGGCAGACCTGTGCGTTTTCGCACAGCTCTTCGCGCTAGCGTTATCCGTGTGGAAGGAGAATAAAATGGCCACAGGCAATAAAACTCAGGAACTCACAGAAGTTCAAACCAGGACCCAAACCACAACCCTTAGCCCCCTGGAGGAAAAAGTTCTCCGTATGCGTCGGGGCCTTAAAGCACCGGTGAATATGGCACTTTCACGCGCCGATGAGGGGCATCCTGAATTGGTTTCTCAAGTCGATGCAATTGAACAACGTGTCTTAGAAGCAGCAGGTACGCGTTCTAACCCAACCAAGCAAAAGATTGTCGGAGCACTGCGGCATAAGTAGCTTGGCGCCATCAAGCGCAATAAAAAAAAACCAGCGTCATGCTGGTTTTTTTTTGCCCAAAAACGCTATCTCGGCAGCATAAGCTCATCAAGATGACTCACCTGGGTACTTTCCTCATTCTGCATCTCCCAAAGACGCCTGTAGTAAGCATCAATCACGTCTTTGCGGCGTAAAAGCCCAATTAAGGCCTTGGAATCACCCTTCGCCAACACAGGCAGCTCGTCAATATTGCGCGAAGCAAAACGGCTAATCGCCGTATCCAGACCATCACTTAAACGTACTGTCAGGACTTTGGTCGTCGCAAAATCGTCCGCCACCGCCAAATTCCAAATATCCTCATCATACATATGCGCCCGAATATCGTTCAAAGAAAAAATGCCGTACAACTCCTGCTGAGCATTTAAGATGGGAAAATAGCTTTGATGGGTATCACCAATCTTATGCAGAATATCACCCAAACCCTCACCCAAACCAAAACTCATAAAAGGTCTACCCCGAAACACATCACTGACCTTCATATCCTCTAAGACATCATGACGAAATTCCCCACGATGGGCCGGGCTCTGCGAACGATTTTCGATCTGCGCCTCGTAAAGCCCCACTTTTTTCATCAGGGCATAGCAGATGGTCGTCACCCACAAAGCGGGCAACAAAAGGTGGTAAGAGCCACTCATCTCCGACACCATAATAATGGTCGACACGGGGGTATTGGCTGCCCCGGCAAAAAAGCCGGCCATCCCCACCAAAGCATAAGCACCAGGAAAAGGGACCAAATCCGGAAAAAACATTTGTAAAAAGAGCCCTACCGCACCACCAAGAGCACCACCAATCACCATCGATGGCCCAAACACGCCACCTGAACCACCGCTGCCAATGGTCAACCCGGTCGTCAGCATTTTCCCAAAAGCCACCAGCACCAACAAACTTATGGCCACTTGGCCATCGAGAGCGCCTTGGAGCGTACCGTAGCCAAACGCCAAAACCGAAAGCACTTCCTGCTCACCCACGACAAGATAGAGCAAAAGCCCTAAGGTGCCAGTCAATAGGCCGCCCAGCGCCGGCCGCAAATACATCGGCAGCCGTAAGCGAGTAAAATAATCCCGAATACCATAAAAAATCCGAATAAAGACATAGGCGGCCACACACATCACCAGTGCCAAAAATGTATAGCCCAGCAATTCAAGCGGATTGCTGAATTTGAAATCGGGCGTTGTGAAAAGTGGGTGGAATCCATAGAAAACACTGTAAAAACAGTAGGCGACAATTGAAGAGATGGCGCTGGGGATGACCGCTTCAGATTCAAATTCTGGATCTTTATAATGAATCTCCGAAGCAAAAAGCGCGCCGGCCAAGGGCGCACGAAAAATGGCCCCGACACCAGCACCCATTCCCGCCGCCAACAAAATACGTCGGTCTTTCGCACTTAAATCGAATTTCTGCGCGATAAATGAGCCAAAACCAGCACCAATTTGCGCAATAGGCCCTTCGCGACCGCCTGATCCCCCCAGCCCTAAGGTCAACACACTGGCGATGGTCTTGACCACCGGCACCCGCCAGGGAATTACACCACGCTTTTGGTGATAGGCATCCAAAGCGCCATCGGTACCATGGCCTTCGGCCTCAGGTGCAAAACGAAAGACCAAAAAGCCCGAAAGCAAGCCCCCTAAGGTGGGCAAAACCACAAGCAACCAAGGTTTAAGACCACCAGGAAGAGCGCTTACCCCGTGACTCTCGCCACCAGGCGCCCGCGGCACGTAGCCAGCCCACAAGCCAAGCGCCGTCTCGAAAAGTTCCTGGGAGAGAAACTGGAACAATACCGCCCCCATACCCCCAACAATCCCCACAAGTCCGGCTAAAACAAACCATTTTCCCGCATGCCGAAAAGCCGGATCGGTCGTGACGCGCTGAATTTGACGAATGATCTTCAACATGGTTTGTTCTAGTAAAACTTGAAGCGGACCTATACAAAGGCTTTAAGCACCGCAAGCAATTATATGCCGATAAGAAATAAAAAGTGTCAGACCGATGGTCTACAAGCACAAACCATAGGACGAGGTTAGTTAAGTCGATGTCATTTTTGAGTCTCACGGGCCGTACCTGGATATGGCCAAAACCACTACCAAAACAAGAGATTCAAGGCGAAACCACCTTGCCTTGGTGGGCCGAAGTGTTGCTGGAGCGCCGGGGTATTCAAGAAGATGAGGCCATCAACAAGTACTTACAGCCATCCTTGAGTACGCTTGACGATCCTTTAATCATGGCCGGCATGCACGAAGCCCTTGAGCGCATCACCAAAGCGATCCAAAACAACGAACACATCACCGTCTATGGGGATTACGATGTGGACGGGGTCTGCTCAAGCTCAACCCTGGTCGAATTTCTACAAAAAGTTGGCGCCAAAACCAGTTTTTATATCCCCGATCGACGCCGGGAAGGCTATGGACTCAATTTGGATGCGGTCAAACAGATCGCCCAGGAAAGTCAGCTGCTGATCACCACCGATTGTGGTATCAACGCCAACCAGGAAATCACCTGGGCGAGTCAAAACGGCTTAGATGTGATCGTTGTCGACCACCATCAAGTCCCCGAAACCCTACCACCGGCCGTTGCTTGTCTTAATCCGCATCGACCCGATTGTGCCTATCCCTTTAAAGATCTCTGCGCCGCCGGCGTAGCCTTTATGCTGGTGCTGGCGCTGCGTAGGCATTTGCGCGACAAGGGCCACTTTGATGAACGTCCGGAGCCCGATGTCCGCGAACTTCTCGATATTGTGGCCTTGGCTACCGTCGCCGATATGGTCCCCATCCACGGTACCAATCGTATTTTGGTTGCTGCAGGCTTAAAGCGCCTGCGACAAAATCGCCGGGTTGGCTTAGCAGCCCTGTGCCGGGTCTCCAACACCGACGTGCCACGTATGGGCGCCACCGATTTGGGCTTTAAACTTGGTCCACGCATCAACGCCCGAGGCCGTGTTGCCCATGCGGCGCAAGCGGTGGACTTGATGCTCACCCACGATCCAGAGCGCGCCCAAACTCTGGCCTCCGCCCTTGAACATGCCAATCAAAAGCGCAAACTCGTCGAGCAGGAAACCCTGGATGAGGCACTCGCCAAAGTCGAAGCACAGAAGCTCCATGAAAACGCCGCCATCGTCGTCCACGCAGAACATTGGCACCCAGGCGTCTTAGGACTGGTCGCTTCAAAACTTGTTTCCCGTTACCATTTACCCGCCATCGTCATTGGTGAAGGCGGCAAAGGTTCAGGCCGTACAGTGCACGGTCTTAATCTTTATCAAGCGATGAAAAACGGCAGCGATAGTCTGCTGGGCTTTGGTGGTCATCCTGCCGCAGCCGGCCTCACCATTGAAGCCAAAAACATTCCTAACTTTTATCACGATTTTAGTCAGGCCGTCGTCAGCCAATTGGGTGAACCACCCTTTTATGTGGTTCTTGAACCCGATCTTGAAGTCGAAAGCCAAACCATCGATTTTAAACTCATCGAACAACTCGAAAAACTCGAGCCCTTTGGCCAAGGCAACCCAGAGCCCCTCTTGGTCATGCGCAACGTCGAAGTTCAATCCAAACGTTTAGTGGGCGAAAAACATCTCAAGCTTAGCCTCGGACAAAAGGGTCTCGATGCGATTGCTTTTGATTTTGGCACCTTCATGCACAAAATACCCGACAAAGTCGATGTGGCTTTTCACGTCGAACGCAATGTCTTTCGTGGCAACGAGCGCTTACAACTACGCATTCGTGATATCCGCAGCAGCGAAGAATAGACCGATAGGCCTTGCCTAATCCTTAAAATTTTGGCACGACTCCACTCCGACCCCCTATGGAGTTAAAGCTATGAATGCACTGCATATGAATCCCGACAACGATCCAATTGAACTGGTCGACAACTACAGCGCCCACAATTATCACCCACTGCCGGTGGCCATCGCGCACGCCAAAGGCACCTGGGTGCATGATAATCACGGTAACAAATATATGGATATGCTGGCGGCCTACTCGGCGGTTAACTTTGGCCATTGCAATGACGAGCTCATCGACGTGTGTAAAGCGCAACTCGATAAAGTGACCCTCACCAGTCGCGCCTTTCACAACGACCAGCTTGGCCCCTTCTGCCGTGACTTGGCAGAGCTCTGCGGTCTGGAAGCGGTCTTACCCATGAACACCGGCGCCGAAGGCGTCGAAACCGCCATCAAAACCGCCCGCAAATGGGGCTACGAAAAAAAAGGCATCGCCGCTGGCCAAGCGAACATCATTGTTTGCGATGATAATTTTCATGGCCGCACCACCACCATTGTCAGCTTCAGCACCGATCCTCAAGCCAAAGAAGGCTTTGGTCCCTATACCCCAGGCTTTAAAATTGTACCGCACGGTGATGCGCAAGCCCTGCGCGATGCCATCGACGACAACACCGCCGCCTTTTTGTTCGAACCGGTTCAAGGCGAAGCGGGCATCATCGTGCCACCTACAGGTTATCTCAAAGAGGTTCGGGAAATCTGCAGCGAAAAAAATATTCTGATGATTGCCGATGAAATTCAAGCAGGGCTTGGCCGCACGGGCAAAACCTTTGCTTGCGATCATGAAGGAGTGACACCAGATATCTATATTCTTGGTAAAGCCCTTGGTGGCGGTATCATTCCACTTTCGGCAGTCGTTTCGACCCGGGAGATATTAAGTGTTTTTCGCCCCGGTGATCACGGCTCGACCTTTGGGGGCAATCCTTTGGCCTGTGCTGTGGGC